>NZ_JBBBEM010000009.1:0-19187 GCF_037154035.1 Kineococcus sp. G2
CGCTGCCGGGCCACCGCGGCTGATCAGTCCCGTTCCCACCAGGTCAGCAGGGCCCGCAGCCCCGCCCCGGGGAACCACCGGGCGCGCCAGCGCACCGGCCGCGGCCTGCCCGCCGCCACGGCCGCCACCACCTCGTCCACCTGCGCGCGCACGACGCGCCGCCCGCGGGTGCCCGCGCCGGCCGGGCGCTCCAGGACCGCCGCCCGGCCACCCGCCCGGTCGCCCGGCCGGGCGACCGGGACGGGTGCGGGTGCGCCGTCCGCCCCGCCCGGGGCGAAGCGGGCGCTCTCCACCGCGCGCCGCAGCGCGGTGAGCTGCTCGGTGGCCCCGGCCGGCAGGGGAGTCGCGGCCTCCACGATCGCCGCGCAGCGGCGCGGGGTGGCGGAAGGGGGCCAGTGCACGCCCAGGTCGCCGAGCCGGTCCGCCAGGTCGGCCCAGGCCGCCTCGGCGGAGGAGGGGCCGTCGTGGGCGCCGGCCCAGCGGCGCCGCGTCAGGGCCGCCGCGGTGACGCCCGGTGCCAGCAGGGCCAGCAGCAGGACCAGGCCGCCGGCGATCCACCCCCACGGCAGCGCGGCCACGCGCTGCCAGCCGGTCAGCGGACCCTCGGCCGCTCCCGGGGCAGCACCGGCCGTGGTGGTGCTGGCGCTGGCGCTCGGGGCGGACGGGGTGGCGCCGGGCGCGGCCGGGGCGGCGGCGCTCGGCACCGGTGCCGCGACCTGCACGCGGGGCACCGAGTAGGACGGCGACTGACCGGTGCGGGTGGCCGGGGTGGGCTCGAAGCGCACCCAGCCGACACCCTCGAAGTACAGCTCCGGCCAGGCGTGGGCGTCCTGGGCGCTGATCCGCCAGCGCCCGGCCGTGGACTCCTCCCCGGGCAGGAAGCCGATCGCCACGCGTGCCGGGATCCCCAGGGAGCGGGCCATCACGGCCATGGCGGAGGCGAACTGCACGCAGAAGCCCGACTTGTCGCGCAGGAACGCGGCCACCGCGTCGGCGCCGCCGTCGTTGGGTGCGGTCGTGGAGTAGGTGAAGCCGCCGGTGGAGCGGAAGTAGCGCTGCAGCGCCGCTGCGCGCTCGTAGTCGCCGGAGGCCCCGGCGGTCACCTCGACGGCGGCGTCCCGCACGCTCTGCGGCAACGAGTCGGGCAGCGCGGTGTAGCGCTCCCGGACGTCCTCCGGTGCCTGGCCGGCGCCGCGCAGCCGGCCCTCGTCGGGCTCCACCTCGAGGTGCTGCACCACGTACTCGCGCCCGCGGGTCGTCTCCCCGTCGCCGACCACGTTCAGCGTCGACTGCTCGTACAGCCACTCCCCGGCGATGTCCACGCGCACCGCCGGGTAGGGCAGCGGCAGGTACGTCTGGTCGAGGCCGCGCACGGAGATGGACGTGCGGTGCTCCACCGACTGGGCCAGGACCTCGTCCGACAGGCCCGGTGGCCGGCTCAGCCCGTCCTGCACGCGCTGGCTGCGGGGGATGTCCGCACCGGTGCTGGGTGCCCAGGTCCGGCCGTCGAAGACGTCGGCGGTGACGATCCGCAGCGGGGCGGGGTTCTCCTGGTCCGTCTGGTAGGTCAGGATCGTCGTGTCCGACCGTGCTCCCAGGCTCGCCTTGAGGTTGAGGATGGGGTTGATCACGGTGATCGTGTCACCGGTGCCGGTGTCCACGGTCAGCGAGCGCTCGTCCAGGCCGGGGACGGCGGCGGGCACGACGAGCGCGAGCGCGAGCGCCCCGGCCCCCAGCGCGGAGGCGGTGGTGCCGGTCGCGGTGCCGGCGGGTCCGCGGGTGCGCCGCCGGGCGGGCGCGGGCCAGCGCGGGTCGGGCCGGCCGGTGGCCAGCAGCACCAGGTAGGGCACGGCCACGGCGAGCAGCGCCGGCGCGCTGGAGCCGCCGGGTGCCAGGCACACCGGCACCGCCAGGGCGGCGGCCAGCGGCACGCCCGCCAGGGCCGGGCGCCGCAGCGCCACGGCCAGGACGTCGACGGCGAGCGCGAGCAGGCCGGCCCCGCCCACGAGCAGCAGGCGCAGGCCCCGCAGGTCGGCCGCCGGCACGCTGTAGCGCTGCACGACCTGCACGCCGTCGCCGAGGAGCTGGGCGAAGCGGGCGGGGGTGGCAGCGGTGGGCACCACGCCCAGGACCGTCGTGGCGCCGCCGAAGAGCGCGGTCAGCGTCAGCAGCACGGCGAGCGCTTGCAGGGCCACGGCGAGGCCGCGGCGGTGCAGCAGAGCGCGCACCAGCAGGCCGGTGCCGGTCACGGCGAGGACCGCCCCCAGGGCGCCGACGACCCAGCCGGAGGAGACGACGAGGGGGCGCAGGGCCAGCACGGCCGCCGCGGAGGCGACGCCGGCCCAGCAGGCGGTGCGGGCGGTGCGGGTCACGCCCCCACCCCCGCCCCGGCGGCGCCGGCGGGTGCCGTGGCGGCACCGCGGGCGGCGCGCGCCCAGGCCTGCGGCACGCTCGTGGCCGGGCCGGCCACGGCGGTGCGCCAGCCGGCCCGGGAGAGCACCAGCTGGGCGCGGTGCAGCGCCGCCTCGGCCGGGTCGGTCGGGTCGGCCGGGACGTCCTCCCTCGAGGCCGTTCCCGCGGTGGCCCACAGCCGGGTGCGCTGCAGCAGGGCCAGGGCGGGGGTGCCGGGTGGGCGGGCCCCGGCCAGCGGCTGCACGTCCGCCTCGTCGACGTCGCCGAGGACCGCCACGAGCAACGTGCTCTCGGAGCGCCCCAGCGACGCCAGTGACCGGGCGAGCCCGTCGTCGGGGCCCGGCTGCACCCGGGCCAGCGCCCGCAGCAGCGAGCGCACCGCCGAGCTCTCGTCGCCGCCGTGCACCTGCTCGAGCCTGCCGCCGTGCAGCAGCCGCACCCGGTGCCCGCGACCCTGCAGGTGCACGGCGACCGAGGCGGCGGCGCTGACGGTCCACTCCAGCGAGGAGGCGGGACCGTGGCCGTGGTGAGCGCCGGCCCGGTCGTCCAGGAGCAGGACGGCGTCGGGGTGGCCGGGGTGCTCGTCGGAGCGGACCATGACCTCGCCGCGGCGGGCGGTGGAGCGCCAGTGCACCCGGCGCAGGTCGTCGCCGACGCGGTAGGCCCGGATCGAGGCGTCGTCCGGGGCGCTGGCCGCGGCCGAGCCCACGGAGGGACCGCGCGAGCCCCCCGCGTCGCCGAGGGGCGAGGTCGCGAGGCGGTGCACGCGGGGCAGCACGTCCAGGACGGCCGTCGGGCCCGTGGCGTGGGAGACGACCACGAGGCCGAAGGGGTCGCGCGCCCGGACGGTGGCCGGCCCCAGCCGGTAGCTGCCGCGCACGTCCGACCTCACCCTGTGCTCGAGGTCGAGGGTCTCGCCCTCGGCGAGCCGGGGCACCGCCAGCCGCGCCGTCCCCCCCAGCGCCAGGGGCACGGCGTCCTCCAGCACCACCCGTCCCGGTGCCCGTCCCCGCCCGCGCACCGTCAGGTGCACGCCGGTCGCGGTGCCCGGTTCCACCAGGCCGTCCCCGGACCTCGAGACGAGGTCGAGGGTCCTGCTGGAGCGCAGCGCCGCGATCGCCGCGAGCACGGGCAGCGCGGTCAGCAGCACGCCCACCCGCAGCAGGTCGCGCTGTCCCAGCGCAGGGGCGGTGCCCAGGGCCAGCAGGCCGGTGGTCAGCAGGGCCCAGCCCCGCGCCGTGGGGCGCAGGTCGGCCCGCTCCCGCCCGCGGGTGCCGCCAGGGCCGGGCCGGGAGCCGGCCGCGCGCTGCGAGCCGTTCACCGCGGGGAGGGCAGCGCGGTCGTGCGCAGCACGTCGGCGACCACGTCGGCCGCCTCGCGCCCCGCGAGCTGCGCGTCGGCCGTCAGCACCAGCCGGTGCGCCAGGACGGGTACCGCGAGGGCCTGGACGTCGTCCGGCAGCACGTGGTCGCGACCCTCCAGGGCCGCTCGCGCGCGGGCGGTGCGCAGCAGGTGCAGCGCGGCGCGGGGGGAGGCGCCCAGCCGCAGGTCGGGGTGGGCGCGGGTGCGGCGGACCAGGTCCACGACGTACTGCTTGAGCGCCTCGGCGGCGTGCACGCCGTGCACCGCCGCGGCCAGCCGGCGCACGTCCTGCACCCCCACCACGGGGGTCAGCGCCTCCAGCGGCTCGGCGCCGCCGTGCTCGGTGAGCATCCGCAGCTCCGCCGCCGCCGAGGGGTACCCCATGGACACGCGGGCGGTGAAGCGGTCGCGCTGGGCCTCCGGCAGCGGGTAGGTGCCGTCCATCTCCACCGGGTTCTGCGTGGCGAAGACGACGAACGGGCGCTCCAGGGGCCAGGTCGTGCCGTCCACCGTCACCTGCCCCTCCTCCATGCACTCCAGCAGGGCGGACTGGGTCTTGGGGGAGGCGCGGTTGATCTCGTCGCCGATCACCACGTTGGCGAAGACCGCACCGGGGCGGAACTCGAAGGCGCCGCGCTCCTGGTTCCACACGCTGGAGCCGGTGACGTCGCTGGGCAGCAGGTCCGGGGTGAACTGGATGCGGCGCACCGTGCCGTCGACGGAGCGGGCCAGGGCCTTGGCGAGCATGGTCTTGCCGACGCCCGGCACGTCCTCCACGAGCAGGTGGCCCCCGCCGAAGAGGACGGTCAGCGCCAGCCGCACCGTCTCGTCCTTGCCCTGCACGACGCGGTCGACGGTGCGGGCGAGGCGCTCGGCCGTCACGGCGAGCTCCTCCAGCGCGGCGGGCAGGTCGTCGGGCGGCACCGCCAGCGGGTCCCCGGAGTGGTTCCCGGCGGGTGCGCTCGTGGTCGTCACGTGGCCTCGTCTCCTCCTGGGGGCGCGGTGGCACCGCGTCCCGTCCCGTCGCACCCGGCCTCGCCGTCGCGACCCCCTCCACTGTGCCCCACGCGCGGGTGTGCTCGCCGCCCGACGAGGGCCCCCGGGGCGCCTGCGGTGCCCGTGGGCCCGGCCGCGGGCGCGGCACCGCCCTCCACCGCCCTCCACCCCGGCGCCGGCGGCGCCCGCGGACCCCGCCCCGGGCGTGCGGTCCGCCGGGGCGGCGGGAGGGTCCCGGACGGGTGGGCGCGAGCCGCCCCACCCGGCCCCACCGCCCTGACCTGCGGTGATGCGCCGGCCGCGCGTTCACGGTGCGTCGCTCCACGTTGACCGTGGAGGAAAGTGGAGTACGGTGGAGGAGAGCGGCTCATCAGGGGTCGCTCGGAACCGTCCGTCGGGGGTTGCGGCTGTGTTCCTGGGCACCTACACCCCCCGCCTGGACGACAAGGGGCGGCTGATCCTCCCGGCCAAGTACCGGGACCAGCTCTCCGACGGACTGGTGATCACCAAGGGGCAGGAGCGCTGCCTCTACCTCTTCCCCATGCAGGAGTTCGAGCGGATGCACGAGGAGCTGCGGCGGGCGCCGCTGACCCGCAAGGAGGCCCGCGACTACCTGCGGGTCTTCCTCTCGGGTGCCTCGGACGAGGTCCCTGACAAGCAGGGGCGCTTCACCATCCCCCCGATGCTGCGCAGCTACGCCGGGCTCGAGCGCGACCTCGCCGTCACGGGCGTCGGGTCCCGGGTGGAGATCTGGGACCTGCCCACGTGGGAGTCCTACCTCGCCGGTGCCGAGCCGGCCTTCTCCGACCAGCGCGAGGAGGTCCTGCCCGGGGTCGTGTGACCCCGGTCCCCGGCACCGCCGGGGACGCCCGTCGGCCGCGGCCCCCAGCCGCTCCGGACCGGTCCTGACGCCTCTTCCCCGGCGCCAGGCACGGAGCCCGCGAGCGGATGGGGACCGGGACCGACGGTGGACGACGGCGACGCCGGCCCCGCGGGCCGGCGGGGGAGCAGAGGTGGGACCGGTGACCGAGGACGCGCAGGCCGCTGCGGTCGCGGCCCGCCACGCCTCGGTGATGCTGCGGCGCTGCACCGAGGTGCTCTCGCCCGCCCTGCAGCGCCCCGGTGCCGTCGCCGTCGACGCCACCCTGGGCATGGGCGGCCACGCCGCGGAACTGCTGCGCCTGCACCCGGGACTGCACCTGGTCGGCATCGACCGCGACCCGCTCGCGCTGGAGCTCGCGGGCAGCCGGCTGGAGGGTTTCGGCGACCGCGTCACCCTCGTGCACGCGGTGCACGACGAACTGCCCGCCGTCCTCGACGACCTCGGCCTGGCGGCCGTCGACGCGGTGTTCTTCGACCTCGGGGTCTCCTCGTTCCAGCTCGACGAGGTGGAGCGGGGTTTCTCGTACGCCCGCGACGCCCCGCTGGACATGCGCATGGACCCCGGAGCGCCCACCACCGCCGCCGACGTGCTGAACACCTACCCGCAGGCGGAACTCGCGCGCGTGCTGCGCGTCTACGGTGAGGAGCGGTTCGCGGGGCGCATCGCCGCCGCCGTGGTGCGCCAGCGCGCCGCCGAACCCTTCACCGGTTCCTCCCGGCTCGTGGACCTGGTGCGCGAGAACGTGCCCGCCGCCACCAGGCGCACCGGCGGCAACCCGGCCAAGCGCACGTTCCAGGCGCTGCGCATCGAGGTCAACGACGAGTTGCGGGTGGTCGAGCGCGCGCTGCCGGCGGCGTTCGAGCGCCTCGCGCCGGACGGCCGGCTCGCCGTGCTGACGTTCCACTCCCTCGAGGACCGGATCGCCAAGAACGCCCTGCGCCGGTTCACGGAGAGTTCCGCCCCGCCGGACCTGCCGTTCCTGCCGCCGGGTTCCGGCCCGCGCGCCGAAGCCCTCACCCGCGGTGGCGAGGCGCCCGGCGAGGAGGAACTGGCCGTGAATCCCCGGGCCGCGTCGGCGCGCCTGCGCGCGGTGCGCAAGCTGCCCGAGGAGGATCCCGGACGACGGGACCGGGCCGTCCGGGAGCGGCCAGCCCGCCACCACCCGCGGGACCGCGGCCGCCGCGGTCCCGGACCCCGCACGACGCACGGCACGGACGACGGAAGGACCCGGTGATGAGCCAGCCCCTGATCGCGGCCCGGAAGGCTCCGGCCCGCGCTCGCGAGGCGCGCCCGGACACCGGGAACCGGCCGGAACTGCGGGTCGTCGTCCCGCCCGCCGTCCGCCGCCTGCGCCTGCCGCTGCCCGTGGCGTGCGTGCTGCTGCTCAGCCTGGGGCTGTTCGGCCTGCTCATGACGAACATCGCGATCGCCGGTGACGCCTACCGCATCACGGACCTGCGCGTGACCTCCGAGCGGCTCGCCGACCAGCAGCAGGCCGCGGACGAGTCGCTGGCCGCGCAGTCGGCGCCGCAGGCGCTGGCCGAGCGCGCGACCGAGCTCGGCATGGTTCCCGCTCCGCCCCCCGTGCACCTGACGAGCGACGGCGCGGTGGGCACGCCCGCGGTGGCGCCGTCGCCCACGGCGACCCCCACCGCGGGGGTGGCCGAGGGGGAGCAGGAGGCCGTGCGGGGAACCGCTGAGGAACAGCCCACCGGGGAGCAGACGGCCGGGGAACCCGCCGCCCGCTGAGCGGGCGCCGCGCGAGGACCACCGCGCGAGGACCACCGCACGAGAACCACCGCACGAACCCGAGAGGTGCCGCTCTTGCCCCGACCGCCCGCCGCCCGGCGCACCGCAGCCCGCACCGCCCCGCGCGCGGGCGCGTCCGACGTGCGCCCGGACCGCCGGTTGCGCGCGTTCGTCATCACGGTCCTGGTGGCGCTGAGCCTGCTGGCCGGCCGGTTGGTGCAGCTGCAGGGCGCCGACGCCGCGGAACTCGCCCAGGCGGCCTTCAACCAGCGCGTGCACACCACCACCCTGTACGCCCAGCGCGGTGACGTGCTCGACGCGAACGGCACGGTGCTGGCGACGTCGGTGGAGCGGCGCGACGTGGTGGCCGACCCCTCGATCCTCGCGAGCTTCAACACCCGTGCCGACGGAACGGCCAGGGACGAGTCGCTGCCGCAGGGTGCCGCCGGCGCCGCGCAGGTGCTCGCGCCGCTCCTCGGGGTGGACGAGGCCGGTCTGACGGCCACGCTGACCGGTTCGGGCCCGGAGGACCAGTACGCCCTCGTGGCGGTGGGCATCACCCCCGAGCTGTGGCAGCGGGTCTCCGACGCCGACGTCCCCGGCATCACCTCCGAGCGCACCGCTCAGCGCATCTACCCCAGCGGCAGCGCGGCCTCCACCCTCGTCGGCGTGCTCGGCACCTCCGAGACGAAGGACGGCAAGACGATCGACCGGCCCCTGTCGGGCCTGGAGCTGGCCGAGAACGACCTGCTGGAGGGTGTCGACGGCCAGGTGCGCTACGAGCGCAGCCTGCGGGGCCAGGAGATCCCGCTCGGCGAGAGCGAGACCACCGAACCGGTGGACGGCACCTCGCTGCACCTGACGATCGACGCGGACCTGCAGTGGAAGGCCGCCAGCGCCATCGCCGCCCAGGTGGAGGCGACGGGGGCGAAGTCGGGCACGGTCGTGGTGATGGACGCGCAGCAGCGGCTGCTGGCGCTGGCCAGTTCCCCCAGCATCGACCCGTCGGACCTGACGAGCTTCACCAACGAGGAGCTGAACAACACCGCCCTGACCGACTCCTTCGAGCCTGGTTCCACGGCGAAGGTCATCACGATGGCCGCGGTGCTGGAGGAGGGTTCCTCCACCGCCGCCAGCGAGTTCACCGTGCCGGACGAGCTGAAGCGCTCCACCAAGGTGTTCCACGACTCGCACGAGCACGAGGACCAGCAGCTGACGCTGGCGGGGATCCTCGCGGAGTCCAGCAACACCGGGACCATCATGGCCGGGGAGGAGCTGGACGCGCAGACGCTGTACGACTACCAGCGCGAGTTCGGCCTGGGCGAGGAGACCGGGATGGACTTCCCCGGCGAGACCGGCGGCATCCTGGCCACGCCGGAGGAGTACTCCGGCACGCAGCGCTACACCGTCATGTTCGGCCAGGGCATGTCGGTGAACGCGGTGCAGGCGGCGTCGGTGTTCGCCACCGTCGCCAACGACGGCGTGCGCGTGCCGCCGACGCTCATCGCGGGCACCTCCGACCCCGACGGCAACTACCGGGCGAACGGGGTTCCCGCGGGAACCCGGGTCGTCAGCTCGCAGACCGCGGAGACGTTGCGGGACATGATGCAGGCCGTCGTCAGCGAGGAGGGCACGGCCGCCGCCGCGGACATCCCGGGCTACCTGGTGGCGGGCAAGACCGGCACCGCGCAGCGCTACGACATCGACTGCGGCTGCTACCGCGGGTACACCGCCTCGTTCATCGGCCTGGCTCCCGCCGACGACCCCCAGCTCGTCGTGGCGGTGATCCTGCAGGACCCGAAGTCGAACTACTACGGCGGTTCCGCCGCCGGCCCGGTGTTCAAGGACGTCATGGGTTACGCGCTGCAGCAGCGCGGTGTGGAACCCTCCGGCGACGCGCCGGCCGGCCTGCCGCTGACGTGGGGCGCCGAGGGGTGAACCTCCCTGCGCACCGGTCCGGGCCGGTGCCGTGCACCCCGCGGTCCGGGTCGTCGACCCGACACGCGCGCCGTGCCGTGCGGGGGGTCCCCGCGCGGGCGGGTAACCTCCCAGCGTGCCGATGACCGACGGGCCGGGCGGCGACGACCGACGGCCCTTGACCCTCGTGGACGTGGCGGCCTCCCTCGGCACCGCCGCCCCCCTGCCCACCGGTACCGGTGCGCAGCCGGTGACCGGGGTGACCCTCGACTCGCGGCGCGTGGCCCCCGGGGACCTGTACGCCGCGCTGCCGGGTGCCAACGTGCACGGCGCCCGGTTCACCGCGCAGGCCGTCGCCGCCGGTGCGGTGGTCGTCCTGACCGATCCCGACGGCGCCGGGGCGGCGGGGGGAGCGGGGGTGCCGGTGCTCGTCGTCGACGACCCGCGCGCGGTGCTCGGCGAACTGGCCGCCCGCGTGCACGGCCGTCCCGGCGAGCGGCTGGTCACCGTCGGGGTGACGGGCACGAACGGCAAGACGACCACGGCCTACCTCGTAGAGGCCCTGATGCGCGGCGCCGGGTGGGTCACCGGTCTGCTCGGCACGGTGGAGACGCGCGTGGCCGGGCAGCGGGTGAGCAGCGTGCGCACCACGCCCGAGGCGCCGGACCTGCACGCCCTGCTGGCGCGGATGGTCACCGCCGGTGTGCGCGGGTGCGCGCTGGAGGTCTCCAGCCACGCGCTCGCGCTGCACCGCGTCGACGGTCTCGTGGTGGACGTGGCCGTCTTCACCAACCTCAGCCGGGACCACCTGGACTTCCACGGCTCGATGGAGGAGTACTTCGCGGCCAAGGCGGGTCTGTTCACGCCCGCCCGCGCCCGTCGCGGCGTGGTCGCCGTGGACGACGCGTGGGGCCGTCGCCTGGCCGGCACCGCCGGGGTCCCGGTGACGACGGTGCGCACGGGCGCCGGCAGCGGTGACGGCGCGGGCGGAGGCGGCGACGCGGACTGGGTGGTGCGCGACCTGCGCCTCGGCCGGGACGGCAGCACCTTCCGGCTCGTGGCCGCCGACGGCACCGAGCTGCACCTGAGCTGTCCCCTGCCGGGTGACTTCAACGCCGCCAACGCCGCGCTGGCCGCGGTGGCCGCCCTCGCCGCCGGGCTGACGGCGCAGCAGGTCCAGGACGGGCTGCGCAGCGCCGAGGGGGTCCCGGGCCGCCTGGAGCGGGTGGTCACCGGCGCGCCCGGCGAGCCGCTCGTCGTCGTCGACTACGCCCACACCCCCGACGCGGTCGAGCGGGTGCTGGCCGCCCTGCGGCCGCTGACCACGGGCCGGCTCGCCGTCGTGCTGGGCGCCGGCGGCGACCGGGACCGCGACAAGCGGTCCCTCATGGGAGCCGCCGCCGCCCGCGGCGCGGACCTCGTCGTCGTCACCGACGACAACCCCCGCTCCGAGGTGCCCGCCGCGATCCGCGCTGCGGTGCTGTCCGGGGCGACGGGGCCCTCCGGGGCGGCCGGCGGTGCCGAGGTGCTGGAGGTGCCGGACCGGCGCGAGGCGGTGCGCGCGGCCCTGGAGCGCTGCACCGGCCCCGGCGACACGGTCCTGCTGGCGGGCAAGGGCCACGAGACCGGGCAGGAGACCGCCGGCGTCGTCGCCCCCTTCGACGACCGCGCGGTGGCCGCCGAGGAACTGCGCCGCCGGGCCCAGGCGCCCGCGCGGCCGAGCACGAGTGCAGCTGGAGGTGTGTCGTGATCGCGCTGACCGCGGCGGAGGTGGCGGAGCTGGCCGGTGGCCGGCTCGCCGCCGGTGCCGCGACCGTCCTCGTGGACGGGCCGGTGGTGGTGGACTCGCGCCGTGCGGAGCCCGGGGCGCTGTTCGTGGCCCTGCCCGGCGCCCGCGTCGACGGGGCCGACCACGCCGCCGCGGCGGTGGCCGCCGGGGCGGTGCTCGTGCTGGCCCAGCGCCCGGTCCAGGTGCCCGACGGCACCGCCGTCGTCCTGGTCGAGGACGGTGTGGCGGCCCTGGGCCGCCTGGCCGCCGGCGTCCTGGAGCGCCTGCGCACCGGTGGGGGCGGCCCGCGCGTGGTGGGGGTGACCGGCTCGGCCGGCAAGACCACCACGAAGGACCTGCTCGCGGCGGTGCTCGCGCCGCTGGGCCCCGTCGTCGCCCCCCGCGGCAGCTTCAACAACGAGGTGGGCGCTCCGCTGACGGTGCTGCGCGCCGACGCCTCCACCGCCGCGCTCGTGGTGGAGATGGGCGCGCGCGGCGCCGGGCACATCGCCGCCCTGTGCCGCCTGGCGCGCCCGGTCACCGGTGTCGTGCTCAACGTGGGCGCCGCGCACGCGGGGGAGTTCGGTTCCCTGGAGGCCACGGCCGCGGCCAAGGGCGAGCTCGTCGAGGCGCTGCCCGCCGACGGGGTGGCGGTGCTCAACGCCGACGACGCGCGCGTGGCCGCGATGGCCTCGCGCACCGCGGCGCGCACGGTCACCTTCGGCCTGGGCCCGGCCGCCGACGTGCGCGCGGAGGACGTGCGCACCGACGAGCTGGCCCGTCCCGCGTTCACGCTGCGCACCCCCACCGGCACCGCCGAGGTGCGCCTGCGGCTGCACGGCGAGCACCAGGTGCCCAACGCCCTGGCCGCCGCCGCCGTCGCGCTGGAGCTGGGCGTGGGCCTGGACGACGTCGCGGCGGCCCTGTCCGCCGCCGAGGCCGCCAGCCCCGGGCGCATGCAGGTCGTCCAGCGCCCCGACGGCGTCACCGTCGTGCACGACGCCTACAACGCCAACCCGGACTCGGTGCGCGCCGCGCTGAAGGCCCTGGTGGGCATGGCCGGCGGCCGGCGCACCTGGGCGGTGCTCGGGGAGATGCTGGAGCTGGGCCCGGCCTCGCGCGACGAGCACGACGCGGTGGGCCGCTTCGCGGTGCGCCTGGACGTCTCCAAGCTCCTCGTGGTCGGCTCCGGTGCCCGCCCGGTCTACACGGGTGCCGTCATGGAGGGCTCCTGGGGCGAGGAGGCCGCCTTCGCCGCGGACGCGGACGAAGCCGGTGCGCTCCTGGCGGAGCAGCTGCGCCCCGGGGACGTGGTCCTCGTCAAGGCGTCCAACGGCGCGGGCCTGGGCCGGCTGGCCGAGCGGCTGCTCGCCGGCGGGGACACCGCCGCGCCGGACGGGGCCAGCTCGTGAGGGCGGTCCTCGTCGCCGGGGCCGTCTCGCTCGTCGTGGCGCTGTTCGGCACCCCGCTGTACATCCGCTGGCTGGTGCGCCGCGGCTACGGGCAGTTCGTCCGCGACGACGGCCCCACCAGCCACCACACCAAGCGGGGCACCCCCACGATGGGCGGTGCCGTCATCATCCTCGCCGCGCTGCTCGCCTACGGCGCCGCGCACCTGTTCACCGGGGCGCCGGTGACGGCCTCGGGTCTGCTGGTGCTGCTGCTGATGACGGGGCTCGGGGTGGTCGGGTTCCTCGACGACTTCCTGAAGATCTCCCGCAAGCAGAGCCTGGGGCTCCGGGCGCGCTCCAAGCTCGTCGGGCAGGGGCTCGTCGGCGTCGCCTTCGCGGTGCTGGCGCTGCAGTTCCCCGACGAGGACGGCCTGACGCCGGCGTCGATGCACGTCTCGTTCCTGCGCGACGTCGACTTCCTGGACCTGGCGTTCGCGGGGGCAGCCGCCGGCACGGTCCTGTTCGTGCTGTGGGCGCTGTTCATCACCTCCGCCATCAGCAACGGGGTGAACCTCACCGACGGCCTGGACGGCCTGGCCACCGGCGCGACGACCCTGGTGCTGGCCGCCTACGTGCTCATCTGCACGTTCCAGTCGAACCAGAACTGCAACACGCTCACCGAGTTCGAGGCGCGCTGCTACGAGGTGCGCGACCCGCGCGACCTCGCCGTGGTCGCCGCCGCCGTCATGGGCGCCTGCTTCGGGTTCCTGTGGTGGAACGCCTCCCCGGCGAAGATCTTCATGGGCGACACCGGTTCCCTCGCCCTGGGTGGCGCGCTCGCCGGGCTGGCGATCCTCTCGCGCACCCAGCTGCTGCTGGTCCTGCTGGGCGGGCTGTTCGTCATCATCACGCTGTCGGTGGTCATCCAGGTCGGGTCCTTCAAGACGACCGGCAAGCGGGTGTTCCGCATGGCGCCGCTGCAGCACCACTTCGAGCTCGCCGGGTGGGGCGAGGTCACCATCGTCATCAGGTTCTGGATCATCGCGGGGTTGTTCGTGTCGCTGGGTCTCGGTGTCTTCTACGCGCAGTGGGTGGTCGGGGCGTGAGCCGCGCGACGAACGTCCTCGACGGCTGGCTGGGCAACCCGGCCCCGCGCGCCGCCGACACCGACCGCGTGCGCGCCCTGCGGCACGCCGGCTCGGCGTGGGCGGGTCTGCGCACCCTCGTCGCGGGGGTGGGCACCTCCGGGTTCGCCGCCGCCGACGCCCTGCTGGAGGCGGGCGCCGAGGTGGTCGTGGTGGACGCCGGCACCGGGCAGGCGCAGCGCGAGCGCGCCTCCCTGCTCGAGGTGCTCGGCGCCGAGGTGCTCCTCGGGCCCGAGCACGTGCAGGCGCCGCCGCGGCCCTGGGGCTCCTTCGACCTCGTCGTCACCTCACCCGGCTGGCGCCCGGACGCCCCCCTGCTCACGGGCGCGGCCCTGGCGGGCGTGCCGGTGTGGGGGGAGGTGGAGCTGGGCTGGCGGATGCGGCCCGACCCCGCCTCGGGCGCGCTCGTGGCGCCGTGGCTGACCCTGACGGGCACCAACGGCAAGACGACGACCGTGGAGCTGACCGCGGAGGTGCTGCGGGCCGCCGGGTTGCGCGCCACCTCCGCGGGCAACGTCGGCACCCCGCTCGTCGAGGCGCTGCGCCACCCGCACGGCTTCGAGGTGCTGGCCGTGGAGCTGTCCAGCTACCAGCTGCACTGGCTGTCCACCGACACGCAGGCGTCGCTGCGGCCGCTGGCCAGCGCCGTGCTCAACGTCGCCCCCGACCACCTGGACTGGCACGGTTCGATGGACGCGTACGCGCGCGCCAAGGGCCGCGTCTACGAGAACACCGAGGTGGCGTGCGTCTACAACGCCGCCGACCCGCGCACCGAGGAGCTGGTGCGCGAGGCCGACGTCGTCGAGGGCGCGCGCGCGATCGGGTTCGCCCGGCAGGCCCCCCGCGTCGGGATGCTCGGCCTCGTCGAGGACGTCCTGGCCGACCGGGCGTTCGTCGAGCAGCGGCGCACCAGCGCCGCGGAGCTGTGCTCCCTGGCGGACCTGCGCCCGGACGGCTCCGACGCGCCGGTGCCGCCGCACGCGGTCGACAACGTCCTGGCCGCCGCGGCGCTGGCCCGCGCGTTCGGCGTCCCCCAGGTCGCCGTGCGCGACGGGGTGCGCGCCTTCACCCCGGCCCCGCACCGGGTGCAGACGGTCGCCGAGCACGCGGGGGTGCGCTGGGTGGACGACTCCAAGGCCACCAACGCGCACGCCGCCGAGGCGTCGCTGCGCGCCTACGAGGGCGTGGTCTGGGTCGCCGGCGGCCTGGCCAAGGGCGCCCGCTTCGACGACCTCGTGGCCGCCACGGCCGGCCGGTTGCGCGCCGCGGTCCTCATCGGCACCGACCGCGCCCTGCTGCGCGAGGCGCTGGCCCGACACGCCCCCGACGTCCCCGTGGTGGAGGTCGACCTCGCCCAGACTGGCGCCGTGCCCACGCCGACCTCGACCGCCCAGGAGCGCGACGCGCACGCCGGCGCCCTCATGGACGCCGTCGTCGAGCGCGCCGCCGCGCTGGCCCGCCCCGGCGACACCGTCCTGCTGGCGCCGGCGTGCGCCTCGATGGACCAGTTCACCGACTACGGCCACCGCGGCGACGCGTTCGCGGCCGCGGTGCGCCGCCGCTCCGGCCGGGAGGGCTGAGGTGGCCGCGAACACCGCCGCGGGCACCGCCGAGCGCGCCGGCGGCCGCGCGCAGGGCTGGCGCCGGCCGGCGTGGCTGGAAGTCACGGGGGAGTGGGCCCGCGAGCGCCTGCGGCTGCTGGACTCACCGCTGGCCACCCACCACGTCCTGCTGGCGACGACGGCGCTGCTGGTGGTCATCGGCCTGGTCATGGTGCTCTCCAGCTCCAGCGTCGAGTCGCTGGAGGACAACGGCTCGCAGTTCACCTACTTCAAGAGCCAGGCCACGTTCGCCGTGCTGGGCGCGGTGGTCCTGGTGGTCGCCAGCCGGGTGCCGGCGCACGCCTGGCGGCGGCTGGCGCTGCCCGCGCTCGCCGGTGCTGCGCTGCTGCAGCTGCTGGTGTTCGTGCCGGGCATCGGCCACGCCGTCAACGGCAACCGCAACTGGATCCGCGTGGCGGGGCTGTCGGCGCAGCCGTCGGAGGCCGCGAAGGTCGCCCTGGTGCTGGCCTGCGCGCTCGCCCTGGCCCGCAAGCGCGACCGCCTGCACGAGCCCGGGCAGCTCGTCGGCGCGCTGGTGCCGTCGGTGACGGCGACGATCGGCCTGGTGCTGCTCGCCCGCGACCTCGGCACCGCCCTGGTGATGATGTTCATCGTCGTGGCGATGCTGTGGACGGCCGGGGTGCCTGCCCGCTTCTTCGCGCTCGGCGGCGGCGCGGGCGCCGTGCTGGTCGCCGCGCTCGTCGTCACGAGCGAGAACCGGATGCGGCGCGTGCACGACTGGCTGACCGGCACCGCCACGTCTGGCGTGGAGATCCAGGGGGCGAGCTGGCAGCCCGTGCAGGGTCAGTACGCCCTCGCCTCCGGGGGCTGGTGGGGCCTGGGCCTGGGCGCCAGCCGCGAGAAGTGGCAGTGGCTGCCGGAGGCGCACAACGACTTCATCTTCGCGATCATCGGCGAGGAGCTCGGCCTGCCCGGCACCCTGGTGGTGCTGGTCCTCTTCGGGGTGCTGGCGCTGGCCGCGCTGCGGCTCGTGCGCCGCTCCGCCGACCTGTTCACCAAGCTGGCCGTCACCGGCTTCGCCGCCTGGATCCTGGGGCAGGCGTGCCTGAACATCGGCGTGGTCCTCGGCGTCCTCCCCGTCATCGGCGTGCCGCTGCCGTTCATCTCCCACGGCGGTACCGCGCTCGTGGTGGCGCTGCTCGCCGTGGGAGTCCTGCTGTCCTTCGCGCGCGCCGAACCCGGCGCCCCGGAGGCCCTGCGGGCGCGCGAGTCCGTCGTCGCGCGCTCGCTGGCCGTGCTGCCCCGACGGGCCAGGAGGTCGCGGTGAAGGTCCTGCTCGCCGGTGGTGGCACCACCGGCCACGTCGCCCCCCTGCTGGCCACGGCCGACCGCCTGCGCCTGCGCGATCCCGCCTCCGAGGTGCTGGTGCTCGGCACCGCGGAGGGCCTGGAGTCGCGCCTGGTGCCCGAGCGCGGCTACCGGATGGCCGTGGTGCCGCGCGTGCCGCTGCCCCGCAGGCCGTCGCCGGACCTGCTGCGCCTGCCCGGCCGGCTGCGCGCCGCCGTGGCCGCCGCCCAGCGGGCGATCGAGGAGGTCGGCGCCGACGTCGTGGTGGGCTTCGGCGGCTACGTCGCCACCCCGGCGTACCTGGCCGCCCGCCGCGCCCGCGTGCCCGTCGTCGTGCACGAGCAGAACTCCCTGCCGGGCATCGCCAACCGGCTCGGCGCGCGGTGGGCCCGGCACGTCGCGGTGACCTTCCCCGGCACGCCCCTGCCCCGCGCGGTGCACACGGGCATGCCGCTGCGCGCGGAGGTCGTCGAGCTCGCCCGCGCCGGCGACCGCGCCGCGCTGCGGCGCGAGGCCCGCACCCGCCTCGGGCTGGACCCGGACGCGCCCACGCTGCTCGTCACGGGCGGTTCGCTGGGCGCGCAGCGGATCAACGACGTCCTCGGCTCCGCCTCCGCGGACGTGCTCGCCGCCGGTGCGCAGGTGCTGCACGCCGCCGGGCGCGGCAAGGAGGTGCCGCTGGCGCCGGGCACCGACCCCGCCCGCTACGTCGTGCGCCCTTACCTCGACGACATGGCCACCGCCTACGCCGCCGCCGACCTCGTCCTGTGCCGCAGCGGGGCGGGGACCGTCAGCGAGCTGACCGCGCTCGGCCTGCCGGCGGTGTACGTGCCGCTGCCGATCGGCAACGGTGAGCAGCGCCGCAACGCGGAGGCCGTCGTCGCCGCCGGCGGCGGGCTCCTCGTGCCCGACGCCGAGCTGGACGCGGGCTTCGTGCGCGAGCGCGCGCTGCCGCTGCTGACGGACCCGGCCGCGCTGGCCGCCGCCTCCTCCGCCGCCGCGGCGTTCGGCGTCCTCGACGGCGACGAGCGGCTCGCCGCGCTCGTGGCCCAGGCCGCGGGCGAGCGACCGGTCGGGGAGGGCTCGTGAGCGTCCCGGAGCCCGTGCCCGTCGCCGAGCTCGGCCGCGTGCACCTGCTGGGCATCGGCGGCGTCGGCGTCTCCGGTGTCGCGCGGCTGCTCCTGGCCCGCGGCGTGGAGGTCTCCGGCAGCGACGCCGCCGACTCCGAGGTGCTGCGGCGCCTGGGCGCCCTGGGCGCTCGCGTCGCCGTCGGCCACGACGCGGCGCACCTGGGCGGCCTCGGGCCGGGGGACACCCTGGTGGTCAGCACCGCGGTGCGTGAGGGCAACCCCGAGCTGGTCGCCGCCCGCGAGCGCGGGATGCGCGTCCTGCACCGCTCCGAGGCCCTGGCCGCTCTCATGGTCGGTCGGCGCGGGGTGGCGGTGGCGGGCACCCACGGCAAGACCACGACGTCCTCGATGCTGGCCGCGGCGCTCCTGGAGGCCGGGCTGGACCCCGGCTACGCCATCGGCGGGGAGCTGACCGGCGGCAGCGACGGGGGAGCGCGCGACGGCTCCGGTCCCTTCGTGGCCGAGGCCGACGAGTCCGACGGCTCCTTCCGCGCCTACGCGCCCGTGCTGGACGTGGTGACGAACGTCGAGCCGGACCACCTGGACCACTACGGCACCGCCGAGGCGGTCGCGCTGGCGTTCGAGGAGTTCGTGCAGCGGCTGCAGCCGGGCGGCACGCTCGTCGCCTGCGCGGACGACGCCGGTTCCGTGCGCCTGGCCGAGTTCGCCCGGCAGGCGGGGGTGTGGGTGCGCACCTACGGCACCCACCCCGACGCGGACGTGCGGCTGTCCGGCGTCGACGTCTCCGGTCCCCGGCCGTGCGCGCTGGTGCACGTCGACGTCGACGCCGACGAGGGGGGCGACGGGCGCGGGCTGCCGCTGCGGTTGGCCGTGCCCGGGCTGCACAACCTGCGCAACGCGGCCGGCGCGTTCGCCGCCGCGCTCGAGCTGGGGGCCGAGCCGGCCCCCGTGCTGCGGGCGCTGGAGGCCTTCGGCGGGGCCCGGCGCCGCTTCGAGCACCGCGGTGAGGCCGGCGGCGTGCGCGTGGTGGACGACTACGCGCACCACCCCACCGAGGTGGAGGCCCTGCTGCGCGCCGCCCGCCCGGTGGCCGGGGACGGGCGCGTCGTCGTGGCCTTCCAGCCCCACCTGGTCAGCCGCACCCGGGCCTTCGCCGACGAGTTCGGCCGCGCCCTGGGCCTGGCGGACGAGGTGGTCGTGCTGGACGTGTACGTGGCCCGCGAGGACCCGGACCCGGAGGTGACGGGCGAGATGGTCGCCCGCGCGGTGCCCCTGCCGCCCGGGAGCGTGACGTTCGCCCCGGACCGCACCGCTGCGGCGCGCACCGTCGTGGAGCGCCTGCGCCCCGGCGACCTGCTGCTGACGGTCGGGGCCGGCGACGTCACCCGCCTGGGCCCGGAGGTGCTCGACCTGCTCGCCGCGCGGCCCGCGCCCGGGGCGGGGCGGCCGTGACCCGGCCGACCCGGCCCCGCCGCCCCCCGGCGCCGCCCGTGCCCGCGGCTCCGGCCCGCACGCCCCAGCAGCGCACGGGCGGCAGCGCCCAGCGGCGCCGGGCCGTGCGCTC
>NZ_JBBBEM010000010.1:0-39046 GCF_037154035.1 Kineococcus sp. G2
CCGTCCCCGCGACGGCGCCCGCCCGGCGGCCCGCGGCGCCCAGGCGCGCGGCGGGGCCCGGGTCGCGGACCTCACCGGCCGCCTGGCGCGCCGCGGCAGGCTGCCCCGGCCCGGGCGCCGCGCAGCGGTGGTCGCGGCGGTGCTCGCCGCGCTCCTGGCCGCGCTGGTGTGGGTGGCGTTCGGCTCGCCGTGGCTGCGGGTGGAGCAGGTCCGCGTGGTGGGCGCCTCGCGCACCGCGCCGGAGCGGGTCCTGGACCTGGCGGGTCGGCTGCGGGGCGAGGCGCTGGCGTCGGTGGACACCGGGCAGGTGGCGCGCCGGGTGGCGGGCGGTCTGCCGCTGGTGGAGTCGGTGGACGTCGAGCGCTCGTGGCCCTCGACCCTCGTGGTGCGGTTGCACGAGCGGCGGGCGGTCGCGGCGGTGCCGTCGACCACCGGCGGGGTGGACCTCGTGGACGCCGACGCGCGCGTCCTGCAGCACGCCGAGGAGGCGCCGGCGGGCGTGCCGCTGCTGAGCGTCGACGTCGAGCGCTCCCGGCCGGGGACGCTGCGCGCGGCCCTGGCCGTGAACGGGGCGCTGCCGGACGGGGTGCGCTCCCGGGTGGCCTCCATCACGGCGCGCAGCCCGGACTCGGTGGTGCTGCAGCTGTCCGACGGGCCCTCGGTGCTGTGGGGCGACGCCGGCCGGCCCGAGCGCAAGGCCCAGGTCCTGCTGCGGTTGCTGGCGGACCCGGCGGCCTCGGAGGCGGCCTCGATCGACGTCTCGGCACCGGACGCGCCCGCGGTGCGGCCGGCGGCGTGAGCGCTGCCGGCCGCACCGCGGTGGCGCTGAGGGGACCCTCAGCTGAACGGGTGGTCTTCCTCTCCGGGCGGTGCGCCCGCGCGACACGCCGGGCCGCTAGTTGCACGTCGGCCCTCCGGCTCCCTACGGTCACCCACCAGCAGGAAATGACATAACGTTAACCCTCTACCTGAGGGTCAGCGTTTCACCGGGAACGGCCCGGCCGGCCCCGGAAGGCATCGGCGAAAGAGGCGAGAGGCACTCGACGTGGCAGCTCCGCAGAACTACCTAGCGGTCATCAAGGTCGTCGGCGTCGGCGGCGGCGGGGTGAACGCGGTCAACCGGATGATCGAGGTCGGCCTCAAGGGCGTCGAGTTCATCGCCGTCAACACCGACGCGCAGGCGCTGCTCATGAGCGACGCCGACGTCAAGCTCGACGTCGGCCGCGAGCTCACCCGCGGCCTGGGCGCCGGCGCGGATCCCGAGGTGGGCCGCAAGGCCGCCGAGGACCACGCCGAGGAGATCGAGGAGGTGCTCAAGGGCGCCGACATGGTCTTCGTCACCGCCGGCGAGGGCGGTGGCACCGGGACCGGCGGCGCGCCCGTCGTGGCCCGCATCGCCCGCGGCCTGGGCGCCCTGACGATCGGCGTGGTCACCCGGCCCTTCACCTTCGAGGGCCGCCGCCGCGCCAACTCCGCCGAGTCCGGCATCGCCGAGCTCCGCGACGAGGTGGACACCCTCATCGTCATCCCGAACGACCGGCTGCTGTCCATCAGCGACAAGCAGGTCAGCATCCTGGACGCCTTCAAGTCCGCCGACCAGGTCCTCCTCTCCGGTGTCCAGGGCATCACGGACCTCATCACCACGCCCGGCCTCATCAACCTGGACTTCGCCGACGTCAAGTCCGTCATGCAGGGCGCCGGCAGCGCCCTCATGGGCATCGGTTCCGCCCGCGGTGACGACCGGGCCGTGCAGGCCGCCGAGGCCGCCATCTCCTCGCCCCTGCTGGAGGCGAGCATCGACGGCGCCCACGGCGTGCTGCTGTCCATCCAGGGCGGCTCCGACCTGGGCCTGTACGAGATCAACGAGGCCGCACGGCTGGTGCAGGAGGCCGCGCACCCCGAGGCGAACATCATCTTCGGCGCGGTCATCGACGACGCCCTGGGCGACGAGGTGCGCGTCACCGTCATCGCCGCCGGCTTCGACAGCGGCACCCCGGTGCGCTCGCGCGGGGAGCGCGCGGCCGGCCAGGTCCCCGGTGGGCGCGCCCCGGCCGCTCCCGGTGTCCCGCCGCGCGCGCCGCGGCCCGAGCCGTGGCAGCAGCAGGCGCCCGCGGCGGCGCCGCCGGCCCCGCAGCAGCCGGCCCCGCAGTACGCGCCGCCGCAGTACGCGCAGCAGGCCCCGCAGCAGCAGGCCCCGGCCGCGCCGCAGCAGCCCGCTCCGCAGTACGCGCAGCAGGCGCCGCCGGAGCAGCAGCCCGCTGCGCAGTACGCGCCGCAGCAGGGCGCGCAGCCGGTGCAGCACCAGCCGCAGATGGTGCCGGGCGAGGACCCGGTCCAGGTGCCGCGCATCATCGAGCTGCCCAACGACACCGCGGGCGTGCGTCGTCCCGGCCGTCCGCGGCCCGAGGAGGACGACCTCGACGTGCCCGACTTCCTCAAGTGAGCCGCCGCCCCGCGCGGCCCGCGCCGTGCGGGGCGCGGCTCCCGTGAGCGACGTGCACGTGCCGCTGCTGGACGCCGGCCTGCCTGCCGGCGTCCGCGGCGGCTTCACCACCCGGGCCGGTGCCGGCGGGGCGGGGCCGTTCGCGGGCCTCAACCTCGGCGACCACGTCGGGGACGACCCGGCCCGCGTGGCCGGCCACCGCGCGGCCCTGCGCCGGGCGGTCGGCGCCGACGCGCTCGTCGTGCCGGTGCAGGTGCACGGCGCCGACGTCGTGGAGGTGGACGAGGTCCCCGAGCAGGCGCCGCGCGCCGACGCCCTGGTGACCCGCCGGCGGGGTCTGGCCCTGGCCGTGGTGGTGGCCGACTGCGTGCCCGTGCTGCTGGCCGACCCCGGCGCCGGCGTGGTGGCGGTGGCGCACGTGGGCCGCCCGGGCCTGGTGGCCGGGGTGGTCCCCGCCGTCCTGGCCGCCGTGCGGGCCGCCGGTGCCCGCGACGTGCGCGCGGTGCTGGGGCCGGCCGTGTGCGGCTCGTGCTACGAGGTGCCGCGCGAGATGGCCGACGACGTCGCCGCCGCCGTCCCCGAGGCCCGGGCCACGACCCGCTGGGGCACCGACGCGGTGGACGTGCCCGCCGGGGTCCTCGCCCAGCTCGAGCGGGCGGGGGTGCCGGCGAGCGGCCCGGGCCCGTGCACGCTGGAGGGCGCGGACCTCTACTCCTACCGGCGCGACGGCGTGACCGGCCGCAGCGCCGGGGTCGTGGTGCTGGCGTGATCGGCACCACCGGCCCGGGGATCGGCGACGCGGCCCGCGTCGCGCAGCTCGCCGAGCGGTGGGGGCGGTTGCGCGAGCGGGTGGCCGCTGCGGCCACCGCGGCGGGGCGCGACGCGGGAGAGCTGACCGTCGTGGTCGTCACGAAGTTCTTCCCCGCCCGGGACGTGCGCGCTCTCGCCGGCCTGGGCGTGCGCGACGTCGGCGAGAGCCGCGACCAGGAGGCGTCCGCGAAGGCGGCCGCGCTCGCCGGACCGCACCCGGACCTGCGCTGGCACTTCGTCGGCCAGCTGCAGACGAACAAGGCCCGCTCGGTGGCCCGCTACGCCTCGGTCGTGCACTCGGTGGACCGCGCCCGCCTGGCGCGGGCCCTCGCGGCGGGTGCCGCGGCCGCCGGGCGCGAGCTGGACTGCTTCGTGCAGGTGGACCTGGCCGCCGCCCTCGGCGCGGCGGTCGACCCCGCCCGGGGAGGCGCCGCCGGCGACGACGTGCTGCGCGTGGCGGACGCGGTCGCGGCGGCCGGTTCGCTGCGCCTGGCCGGGCTGATGGCCGTCGCCCCGCGCGGGCAGGAGCCCGCCCGGGCCTTCGCGGAGCTGGTGGCCGCCGCCGAGCGCGTGCGCCGGGACCACCCCTGCGCGGTGGCGCTGTCGGCCGGCATGAGCGGGGACCTGGAGGCGGCGGTGGCGGCGGGAGCGACACACCTGCGTGTCGGCAGCGCGGTCCTGGGCGCGCGTCCGGGCGCGCGGTAACGTCACCGGGGCCGGGCGCCCGCCGCGGCGACACCCCACGACCGGACCCCCCGAGGAGACTGCGATGGCCGGCGCACTGCGCAACGCGATGGTCTACCTCGGCCTCGCCGAGGACGACCGCTACGCCGAGGAGCCGGAGGCCGAGCCCGCCCGTGAGCGGGTGGAGGCGGTGCGCGGCGCGCACGCCGCGCCGCGGCCCGAGCCGCGCCACGACTCCCGGTCCGAGGTCCGACCGGTCGACCACACTCCGGTCGCGGAGCGCCGCGCGGAGACCACGGGTCAGGTGACCCCGATCAGGAGGCAGGTGGCCCACGTGGTGCCGCAGGTCAGCAGCGCTCCCGAACTGCACCGGATCACGACGATCCACCCCCGCACGTACAACGAGGCCAAGACCATCGGTGAGAGCTTCCGCGACGGCGTGCCGGTGATCATGAACCTCACCGACATGGACGACTCGGACGCCAAGCGGCTGGTCGACTTCTCCGCCGGCCTGGTCTTCGGTCTGCACGGCTCCATCGAGCGCGTGACGAACAAGGTCTTCCTGCTGTCGCCGCAGAACGTCGAGGTGGCCTCGCAGGAGGAGGAGCACCCGGCCGAGCGGACCTTCTTCAACCAGTCCTGACGCGAGCGCCACCACCACCGCTGCTCCCCGAGGCGCGGTGCGGGGTGAGGTGGCGGTGTGTCGTTCCGGTGGACACGGGGCGTGGTGGGCGTGGCGGGCCCCGGCGTCGGGCAGGATGGTCGGGTGGCCCTCGTCCTCTCGCTCCTGTACCTCGTCGTGCTCCTGTTCTTCCTCTGCCTCATCGCGCGCCTGGTCCTGGACTGGGTGCAGGTCCTGGCCCGCGAGTGGCGCCCCCGCGGTGTCGTGCTGGTCGGTGCCGAGGCGGTCTACACGGTGACGGACCCGCCCCTGAAGGTGCTGCGCCGGGTGCTGCCGCCGCTGCGGCTGGGTGCCGTCCAGCTGGACCTCGCCTTCCTGGTGCTGGCCATCGCCTGCTCCCTGCTGCTGGGCGTCCTGAACACCGCCGCGGCCAGCGCCGCCTGACGGGCGCCAGCGCACGTCGCGGGGCGATCCCCGACCGCGGGGTCGTCCGCTACGGTGCTGCCCGAGCGCCGTCCGGCCGGGGCGGCCGTCGACAGAGGTGAGCCCCCATGCCGCTGAGCCCGGAGGACGTCGTCGAGAAGCGCTTCAACCCCACGCGGGTGCGTGAGGGGTACGCGCAGGACGAGGTGGACGACTTCCTGGACGAGGTCGTCGCCGAGCTGCGTCGCCTGAACGCGGAGAACGACGAGCTGCGCTCGCAGCTTCAGGTGTGCCGGGCCCGGGTGGCCGAGCTGTCCGGCGAGGAGCCCGCCCCGGTCGCGGTCGCCCAGCAGGACGGCGCCGGCGCGCACCCGTCCCCGGCCGCTCAGCAGGCCGCACCCGGTGCCGCGCCCGCCGGGGCGGACGCCTCCCCCTCCGCGCAGGCCGCGGGTGTGATCGCCCTGGCCCAGCGCCTGCACGACGAGTACGTGCGCGAGGGCGAGCAGCAGCGCGACGCCCTGCTGGCGGCGGCCCGCGAGCGCGCCGAGCGCACGGTGGCGGAGGCGGAGGCGCAGCGCGAGCGCACCCTGGAGGAGCTGCAGGGACGGCAGCGCTCGCTGGAGGAGGCCATCGCGCAGCTGCGCGGTCGCGAGAGCAGCTACCGCGAGCACCTGGAGGCGTTCATGGCCGGTCAGCTGGAGGAGCTGCGCCGCGCCGGCCGCGTCGTGCCGGAGGACGCCGTGTCGCGCTGAGCGGCTCCCGCCACGCTGCCGCACGTGCCACCACCCCCCGTCGGGGTGGTGGCACGTCCGCGTTCGGGCGGTGGTGGGAGACGTGCCGGGCGACCAGCTGGGTGACTTTTTGTTTCCAGTTGCTTACAGACAGTCATATCCCTAGTGTTCCCCGCACGCGGCAGGCGGCCGCGTCGAACGGAGGGGGACCACGGTGGGGGCAGCGGCTTCGGGGACGTCGGCGACGCGGCGCGGCGGTGCACCGGTGGGGACGGCTCGCGCCCGGTCGGGGAGCGCGGCACGCGCGGCGTCCGTGCGCGAACTGCCCGTCAAGGACAGCGAGGAGGCCTGGACGCCGGCCGAGCTGGACGAGGTGCGCACCGAGCTGGAGGCGGAGATCGACCGGCTGACGCGCCAGGTCGACGAGGCGACCAGCTCCTTCTCCGCGCTCGTCGCCGGCGGCGAGGGGGCCGGTGACGACCAGGTCGACCACGGGGCGGCCACGGCGGGCCGCGAGCACGAGATGACGATCGCCAACAACGCCCGCGACCTGCTGGAGCAGACGCAGCGGGCGCTGGTGCGCATGTCCTCGGGCGCGTACGGCGCGTGCGAGTCCTGCGCCGGCCCGATCGGCAAGGCGCGCCTGCAGGCCTTCCCGCGCGTGACGCTCTGCGTGGCCTGCAAGGCCCGCGGCGAGCGGCGCTGACGCCCGCGCCGTCCACCCGCCCCGGCCGGGCGGGTGGCCGGCGGAGCGCCGGCACCCGGCGGCGTGGGAGACTCGTGCGGCCATGACCGATCCCGCACCCACCGGCCCCCCGCCGCCCGGCGCGCACCCGCGGCGCACCTCGTGGGCCCTCGTGCTCGCCCTGCTCGTCTACGCGCTGGACCAGGTGACGAAGGTGCTGGCCGTGGCTCACCTGGAGCCCGGGGTGCGCGAGCCGCTCGTCGGCGAGCTGCTGCAGCTGCACCTGATCCGCAACCCCGGGGCGGCCTTCAGCTTCGCCACCGGCAGCACGTGGATCTTCACGGTCCTGGCCGTGGCGGTGGTCCTCGCCGTGCTGTGGCTGGTGCGCCGCCTGCGCAGCACCGGCTGGGCGTTCGCCTTCGGCTTCCTGCTGGCCGGTGCGGCCGGCAACCTCACCGACCGCCTCGTGCGCGAGCCCGGCTTCGCCCGCGGTCACGTCGTGGACTTCCTGGAGCTGCCGCGCTGGCCGATCTTCAACGTCGCCGACGCGAGCATCTGCGCGGCCGCCGTGCTCATCGCGGTGCTGTCGCTGCGCGGGGTGAACCTGGACGGCACCCGCGAGCAGCGCAGCGCCCGCGGCGCGGGGGAGGGGTCCCGTGCCTGAGGTCCGCAGCCTGCCGGTCCCCGACGGGCTGGAGGGCGAGCGCGTCGACGCCGCCCTCTCCCGCCTGCTGGGCCTGTCCCGCACCCGCGCCGCGGAGATCGCCGCGGCGGGTGGCGTCCTCATCGACGGTTCCCCGGCGGCCAAGTCCGACCGCGTGCGCGCCGGCGCCTGGCTGGAGGTGGAGGTCCCCGACCCGCCGTCGGCGCCGGTCGTGGTGCCCGAGGCCGTCGAGGGGCTGACGGTCGTGCACGACGACGACGACCTCGTCGTCGTCGACAAGCCCGTCGGCGTGGCCGCGCACCCCAGCCCCGGCTGGACGGGACCGACGGTGGTGGGGGGCCTGGCGGGCGCCGGGTACCGCATCGCCACGTCCGGGGCCGCCGAGCGCCAGGGCGTCGTCCACCGCCTCGACGTGGGCACCTCGGGCCTGATGGTGGTGGCCAAGAGCGAGCACGCCTACTCGGCCCTCAAGCGCGCCTTCAAGGAGCGCACGGTCGAGAAGGTCTACCACGCGGTCGTGCAGGGCCACCCGGACCCGCTGCGCGGCACGATCGACGCCCCGATCGGCCGGCACCCGGGCAGCGCGTACAAGTTCGCCGTGACGGCGGACGGCAAGCCCTCGGTGACCCACTACGAGGTGCTGGAGGCCTTCCGCGCCGCGGCGCTGGCGGAGGTGCACCTGGAGACGGGCCGCACCCACCAGATCCGCGTGCACTTCGCGGCGCTGCGGCACCCGTGCGCGGGGGACCTCACCTACGGGGCGGACCCGACGCTGGCGGCCCGGCTGGGGCTGACCCGGCAGTGGCTGCACGCCGTCCGCCTCGGCTTCGAGCACCCGGGCACCGGGCGGCCGGTGTCGTTCACCAGCGCCTACCCGGCCGACCTCGCCACGGCGCTGGAGCGCCTGGCCGGCTGAGCCCCGAGCCCCGCTGAGCCCGGCCCGGCGAGGCTCCCCGGCCCTGTCGCAGGGGCCGCCTACGATCGATCCCGCACCACCCCCGCTGCACCGCTCAGGAGGCGCCTCACCATGGCATCCGCCGACTCGTTCGCCCACCTGCACGTGCACACCGAGTACTCGATGCTCGACGGGGCGGCGAAGGTCGACGACCTCTTCCGCGAGGCGGCCGCCATGGGCATGCCCGCGGTCGCCACCACCGACCACGGCTTCGTCTTCGGCGCCTACGACTTCTGGAAGACCGCGCAGAAGCACGGCGTGAAGCCGATCATCGGTGTCGAGGCGTACCTGACGCCGGGCACCGCGCGCCAGGACAAGACGCGCGTGAAGTGGGGCGAGCAGGGCACCCGCCCGGGCGACGACGTCTCCGGGTCCGGCTCGTACACCCACATGACGATGCTGGCGGAGAACACCGCCGGCATGCACAACCTCTTCAAGATGAGCTCGCTGGCCTCCCTGGAGGGTTTCCTCTACAAGCCGCGCATGGACCGCGAGCTGCTGAACACGTACGCGAAGGGCCTCATCGCGACCACCGGCTGCCCGTCGGGGGAGGTCCAGACGCGCCTGCGGCTGGGGCAGTACGACGAGGCGCGCGCCGCGGCCGCGGAGTTCCGGGACATCTTCGGCGCCGGCAACTTCTTCTGCGAGCTGATGGACCACGGCCTGGACATCGAGAAGCGCGTCCAGGACGACCTGCTCAAGCTCGCCAAGGACCTCGACCTGCCGCTGCTGGCGACCAACGACCTGCACTACACGCAGGCCTCGGACGCGCAGGCGCACGCCGCGCTGCTGTGCGTGCAGTCCGGGTCGACGCTGGCGGACCCCAAGCGGTTCAAGTTCGACGCCGACGAGTTCTACCTGAAGAGCCCCGCGGAGATGCGCCACCTGTGGCGCGACCACCCGGAGGCCTGCGACAACACCCTGCTCATCGCCGAGCGCTGCGAGGTGGGGTTCACCGAGTCCACCGGCGCCTACATGCCGCGCTACCCCTGCCCGCCCGGGGAGAACGAGGAGAGCTGGTTCGTCAAGGAGGTCTGGAGCGGGCTGGCGAAGCGGTACCCGGCCGGCATCCCCGACGACGTCCGCAAGCAGGCGGAGTACGAGATCGAGGTCATCGTCTCCAAGGGGTACGCCGGCTACTTCCTCGTCGTCGCCGACTTCATCAACTGGTCCAAGGAGAACGGCATCCGGGTGGGTCCGGGTCGCGGTTCCGGTGCCGGGTCGATGGCCGCGTACGCCATGAAGATCACCGACCTCGACCCGCTGCGCCACGGGCTGTTCTTCGAGCGCTTCCTCAACCCCGAGCGCATGTCGATGCCCGACTTCGACGTCGACTTCGACGAGCGCCGGCGCGGTGAGGTCATCCAGTACGTCGTCGAGAAGTACGGCACCGACCGCGTCGCGCAGATCGTCACCTACGGCACCATCAAGGCCAAGCAGGCCGTCAAGGACGCCTCGCGCGTGCTCGGGTTCCCGTTCTCCATGGGAGAGCGCATCACCAAGGCGATGCCGCCGGCCGTGATGGGCAAGGACATCCCCCTCTCCGGCATCTTCGACCCGAACCACAAGAGGTACTCCGAGGCGGGGGAGTTCCGCGAGCTGTACAAGACGGACCAGGAGGTCGTGCGGGTCGTCGACACCGCGCGCGGCCTGGAGGGCCTGAAGCGGCAGTGGGGCGTGCACGCCGCCGGCGTCATCATGTCCTCGGACCCGCTGATCGACCTCATCCCCATCATGAAGCGCGAGGCCGACGGCGCGATCATCACCCAGTTCGACTACCCGACGTGCGAGACGCTCGGGCTGGTCAAGATGGACTTCCTGGGCCTGCGCAACCTCACGATCCTCGACGACGCGCTGAAGAACGTCGAGCTCAACGGCAAGGACCCCGTCGACCTGGACTCCCTGGAGCTGGACGACCCGGCGACGTACGCCCTGCTCGGGCGCGGCGACACCCTGGGCGTGTTCCAGTTCGACGGCGGCCCGATGCGCTCGCTGCTGCGGCTGATGCGCCCGGACAACTTCGAGGACATCTCCGCGGTCGGCGCGCTGTACCGACCGGGCCCGATGGGCGCCGGTTCGCACACCGCCTACGCGCTGCGCAAGAACGGCCAGCAGGAGATCACCCCGATCCACCCGGAGCTGGCCGAACCCCTCGAGGAGATCCTCTCCACGACCTACGGCCTGATCGTGTACCAGGAGCAGGTCATGTCGATCGCGCAGAAGGTCGCCGGGTACACCCTCGGCAAGGCCGACCTGCTGCGCCGCGCGATGGGCAAGAAGAAGCGCGAGGTCCTGGACGCCGAGTACGTCGGCTTCGAGGCCGGCATGAAGGAGAACGGGTTCTCCTCCGCGGCGGTGAAGGCCCTGTGGGACGTCCTCGTGCCCTTCTCCGACTACGCCTTCAACAAGGCGCACTCGGCCGCCTACGGACTGGTGTCCTACTGGACCGCGTACCTCAAGGCGAACTACCCGGCCGAGTACATGGCCGCGGTGCTCACCAGCGTGCGCGACGACAAGGACAAGTCGGCGCTCTACCTCAACGAGTGCCGCCGCATGGGCATCCGGGTGCTGCCGCCGGACGTCAACGAGTCCAGCGCGAACTTCACCCCGGTCGGCAAGGACATCCGCTTCGGCCTGACCGCGATCCGCAACGTCGGCGCCAACGTCGTCGACGCGATCGTCGCCGCCCGCGAGGAGAAGGGCCGCTACGAGTCGTTCACCGACTTCCTGACGAAGGTGCCGGCCGTGGTGTGCAACAAGCGCACCATCGAGTCGCTCATCAAGGCCGGGGCGTTCGACTCCCTGGGGCACCGCCGCCGCGCGCTGGTGGCCAAGCACGAGGACGCCGTCGACGCCGTCGTGGACGTCAAGCGCAACGAGGCCATCGGCCAGTTCGACCTCTTCGCCGGCCTGGGCGGCGAGGACGGCGCGGCGGCCTCGGGAGGCTTCACGGTGGAGATCCCCGACCTGCCGGAGTGGGAGAAGGGCGAGCTGCTGGCCCACGAGCGGCAGATGCTCGGCCTGTACGTCTCCGACCACCCGCTGTTCGGCCTGGAGCACCTGCTGGCCAACGCCTCCGACTGCTCCATCGCGTCGCTGACCGCCGACGAGTCCCGCCCGGACGGCTCGCAGATCACGATCGCGGGCATGATCACCGGCCTGCAGCGCAAGACCACCAAGCAGGGCAACCAGTGGGCCATCGTCACGGTGGAGGACCTCGAGGGCGCCATCGAGTGCCTGTTCTTCCCGCAGGCGTACATGACGGTCGCCCCGCTGCTGGCCGAGGACCTCGTCGTGGTCGTCAAGGGGCGGCTGAACCGCCGCGACGAGGTGCCCACGATCTACGCCTCCGAGCTGCAGGTGCCCGACGTCAGCGTCACCGACGGCATGCCCGTCACCGTCTCGCTGCCCACGGCCCGCTGCACCCCGCCGGTGGTGGAGCGCCTGCGCGACGTGCTGACCACCCACCCCGGCACCACCGAGGTGCGGCTGCGGCTGACGAAGGCGGGTGGGGGAGCGGGAACCCTGATGCGCCTGGACGACGCACTGCGGGTGACCCCGAGCCCGGCGCTGTTCGGCGACCTGAAGGCGCTGCTCGGCCCGACGTGCCTGGCGTGAGGGGCACGACGGCGGGCACGGGCAGCGGCACCCGCGGACTGCGCTCGCCGATGGCGCTGCTGTTCGGCCAGGCGGTCGCCGGTGTGCTGCTCGGAGCGGTGTGGTGGGCGCTGGCGCGCCGCCCCTCGCCGTGGCTGGTCGGGGAACCGGTCGTGGTCTCCGGGGCCGCCTACCCCATCGCCCGCGACGGGTCCTTCGCCGTGCTGACGGCGCTCGTCGGCCTGGTCGCTGCTGCGCTGGTGCTGCGCTGGGCGCGGGAGCACCCGCTGCCGGTCCTGGTGGCGGCGCTGGCCGGGGCCCTGGCCGGGTCGCTGCTGACGGTCGCGACCGCGGGCGCGCTGCCGCCGTCGGACCCGTCGTCGCTCACGCACGTGTCCGTGTACGCGTGGGCGGTGGTGCTGGTGCAGCCGCTGGTGCTCAGCGCCGTCGTCGCCGTGGTCGCCCTCGCCCGCGCGCTCGTGGACTGGACGCGGTCGGAGGACTGAGGACCGCCCCGGGGACCGCCCCGGGGACCGTCCTCAGAGCCGGGCGAGGGCCGCGTACCGCCCGCCCGTGGCGGCCAGCAGGTCCTCCGGCGCCAGCTCCACCTGCAGGCCGCGTCGCCCGGCGCTGACGAACACGGTCGCGAACCCCTGCGCGGAGGAGTCCACGACGGTGGGCAGCGCCGTCTTCTGCCCGAGCGGGCTGATGCCGCCGACCACGTACCCGCTCGAGCGCTGCGCGCGCGCCGGCTCGGCCATGGCCGCCTTCTTGCCGCCGGCTGCGGCGGCGACGGCCTTGAGGTCGAGCATCGCGGCGACGGGCACGACGGCGCAGACGAGCCGGCCGTCGACGTCGACCAGCAGCGTCTTGAAGAGCCGCTCGGCGGTGACGTCCACCCCCTGCTCCCGCAGCGCCCGCACGGCCTCCTCGCCGTAGGCGGTGGCCGCGGGGTCGTGCTCGTAGGGGTGCGCGGTGTGCGCGGTGCCGCGCTCGGCGAGGACGCGCAGCGCCGGCGTGCCGGACTCGGCGCGGGCGCCGCGGTGCTTGGCCACGTGGACCTCCCGGTCAGTTGGGGTTGGGTTGCTCGCCCGGCGGCTCGGTGGCCGGCACCGTCCCCAGCGCGGCCACCAGGGCGGTCTCCTTCTTCAGCAGCGCCAGTTCCTCGCGCAGCCGCGCGCGCGTGTCGTGCGCCTCCAGCAGCCGCTGCCGCTCGGCCAGCGGCAGCACCGCGGCCGCGGCCACGAGGTACGACAGCACCGACGGGTCGGTGGGGGCGGTGGAGCCGCCGATGCCCAGCTGCTCGCGGTACTCGCCGAAGCGGCGCTCGACGGCCGCGGCGAGCGCCGCCACGTCGGCGGGCACGGGCGCGTCCTCGTCGTCCTCGTCGTCGCCGTACGGCTCGACCAGGCCCGTGGGGTACGGGGTGCCGGCGTCCTCGTCCAGGCCCAGCAGCCGGAACCGGGTGGCCCCCACGGTGACGAGCTCGTACCGCCCGTCGTCCAGCTCGGTGACCTCGCGCAGCAGCGCGACGCAGCCGACCTCGTGCAGGTCGTGGGCGCGCCCCTCGCCGACCTCGTGGCCGGAGCGGATGGCGACCACCCCGAACCCCTTCAGCCCGTCGCGCTCCTCGGCGACGAGGTCCTGCACGAGGCGGCGGTAGCGCGGCTCGAAGACGTTCAGCGGCAGCACCAGCCCGGGGAAGAGCACGCTGCCGAGCGGGAACAGGGGCAGGCGCTGGGGCACCCGCGGGAGTCTAGGGCCGGTGCCGGGCCGGGCCGCGCGGGCCGCCGCCGTCCGTACACTCGCTGCCGTGAGCCCCGCCCAGCCCGTCGCCCCGGCCGCCGCCGCCGGAGCCGTCCCCGCGCTGCGCCGCACCGACCTGCGCGGCCGCGTCCTCGACGCCGTGACCCTGCGCACCGTGCTGCCCCGCGCCGAGGTCGACGTCGCCGCCGCCCTGGCCACCGTCGCCCCGATCTGCGAGGACGTGCGCGCCCGCGGCACCGCCGCCCTGGCGGAGCTGACCGAACGCTTCGACGGCGTGCGCCTGAGCGACGTGCGCGTGCCGCGCGAGGCGCTGCGCGCCGCCCTGGAGCAGCTGGACCCGCGGGTGCGTGCGGCCCTTCAGGAGAGCGTGCGCCGCGCCCGCCTCGTGCACGCCGACCAGCGCCGCGCCGACACCACCACCCGGCTGGCCGACGGAGGCACCGTCACCGAGCGCTGGGTGCCGGTGGGCCGCGTCGGGCTGTACGTGCCGGGCGGGCGGGCGGTGTACCCCTCCAGCGTCGTCATGAACGTCGTGCCCGCGCAGGAGGCCGGGGTCGCCTCCATCGCGGTGACCAGCCCGGCGCAGAAGGAGCACGGCGGCCTGCCGCACCCGACGATCCTCGCCGCCTGCGAGCTGCTCGGCGTGGACGAGGTGTACGCGGTCGGCGGTGCGCAGGCGGTGGCGATGTTCGCCTACGGGGCGCGCGACGCGGCCGGGGACGTCGTCGTGGCTCCCGTGGACGTGGTGACCGGCCCCGGCAACATCTACGTCGCCTCCGCCAAGCGGTACGTGCAGGGCGTCGTCGGCATCGACTCCGAGGCCGGCCCCACCGAGATCGCGGTGCTCGCCGACGACACCGCCGACCCGCGGCACGTCGCGGCGGACCTCGTCAGCCAGGCCGAGCACGACCCGATGGCCGCGGCGGTGCTCGTCACGCCCTCGGTGGCGCTGGCCGACGCGGTCGAGGCGGCGCTCGCCGAGCGCGTGCCGGCTGCCAAGCACGCCGAGCGCATCGCGCAGGCCCTGGGCGGCAGCCAGTCCGGGATCGTCCTCGTCGACGACGTCGACGCCGGCGTCGCGGTGGTGGACGCCTACGCCGCCGAGCACCTGGAGGTGCAGACGGCCGACGCGCGCGCGGTCGCCGCCCGGGTGCGCAACGCCGGCGCCGTCTTCGTCGGCGCCCACTCACCGGTGTCGCTGGGCGACTACTGCGCCGGCTCGAACCACGTGCTGCCCACCGGCGGCACCGCGGCGCACTCGGGGGGCCTGAGCGTGCAGACGTTCCTGCGCGCCGTGCACGTCGTGGACTACGACGAGGCGGCGCTGCGCGAGGTCGCCGGCCACGTGGTGGCCCTGGCGGAGTCGGAGGACCTGCCCGCGCACGGCCAGGCGGTCACGGTGAGGTTCTCGTGAACGAGCGTCCCGCGGACCCGGGCGACGAGCAGGGGGACGCTCAGGGCCTCGGGGAGGGTCTCGGGGAGGACTTCGACTTCGACGCGGCCTTCCAGCGCGAGTTCGGCCCCAAGCCGCCGGTGCGCTCGGTGCTCGTGGTGCCGGTCGCGGACGCGCGCAAGCTCGCGGAGGTGTGCACGCTCGCCGGGGTGCGTGCGCACGTGGTGCCCGTGCGCGGGCTCGGCTGCGTGCTGGTCACCCACGACCCGGCCACCGGCGAGGACGACGCGCAGAAGCTGTCGGCGGTGCTGCGCCAGGCGCAGCTGCTGCTCCTGACGGTGCGCGAGGAGGCCATCGAGGGCCAGAGCTGGACCGCCGGTGAGCGCGGGGAGGACCCGAAGCCGGGCCTGCTGCTGTCGGTGTGGCCGGACCAGGTCCAGCAGCTGGTGCTGGGGCGCCTGGACCCCGCCGAGGCGGCGGGCGCCGCGCAGGGCGGTGAGGGCGGCCGCGCCGGTGCGTTCTGGAGGTTGTTCCGCAAGGACGGTGGCCGGGACGAGGCGTAGCGCTCGCCCCGGCCGCCGGTCCGCGCGACGGGCGCGCCGGGCCGCCGCCTCAGATGAGCAGCAGCCCGGCGTCCTCGGCGTCGATGACCGCACGGGCGAGCTGCTGCGGCGACGCGTACTCGGTGAACGGCAGGGCGTGGGTGACGTAGCCGTTGCGCGGGCCGCCCCGGTGGACGTGGATCTCCTTCCTCCCGTTCACCCGCACCTGCACCTGCACCTGCGCGTGCGCGTGCGCGGAGCGGCCGTGGCGGGTGATGTCGACGTCGCGACCGCGGTAGGTGAACCGCTCCTCGAGGGGGGCGCCGGCTGCCTCGGCGTCCGAGAAGGGCTGCACCACGGTGGTCCCGATCACGGCGGCCGAGACCACCGCCCACGTGCCGGCGATGTAGTGCCTGCGACTGATCACGGTGCCTCCTAGACGTACCTGTACCCGAGCGTCCTGATGTCCAGGACGCTGCCCACCTGACGCGGTGCGAGCAGGTGCCGCATCACGTCGCTCCTGTTGTGCCCCTCCGGCCCACCGGAGACGGGCTGGTACTTGAAGACGACGCCGTACCGCGCCTGCCAGGACCACCAGATGCGGTCGACGTTGCAGTGGTGCAGCCAGAAGACCGGGTCGTTCGGCGACGTCCCCAGGAGCATGTCCCCACCGACCCACAGGTGCACCTGGTTGTGCAGTCTCGAACCGCCGTGCCAGCCCTCCATGCGGTTGCGGAAACCGGCGACGGTCGCGTCCCAGGGCGCGGCGTCGTAGACGGTGTACCTGTCGACGGCGTCGGTGACCTGCGCCTCGTCCGGGAAGGTCGTGGTGCCGTGGGGGTCCCGGCCGAGGCGGCGGATGAGCCCGGGGGTGGACCTGGGCACGAAGGCGCCGGTGCTGCCCTGGTGGATCAGGGCGACCCACGAGGCGAAGGGGCCGTCCAGCACGCGGTTGCCGGAGCCGGCGGAACCGTCGGAACCGACGTAGTCGGCGGTCCAGAAGCGGGATCGCCGCGGGTCGCCGCCGTTGAGCCTGCTCTCCCGCTCCCACCTCCAGTACGGCAATCCGGGAAGTGAGGGGTCCACGGCCAGCAGGGCGTTCTCCAGCTCCAGCAGTGACGCGCGGTGCCACGGCAGGAACGCCGGCCCCTGGTGCGCGACGTTGCGTGCCGAGCCCGCCGGTGTCGCGTCGTTCATCGCGGTCATGTGTCGCCGGGTGAAGTCGTCGTAGGTGCCGTCTTCCTTCAGCACGTCGAGAGCGGCCGTGAACCTCCGCACCTCCTCCAGCGGCATGTCGAGGATGTTCTTCCGTACGGGCATCAGCTGCTCCTTCCGTCTCGCAGCGCTTCCCGGTCGGCTCCGTCGCGGGTTCCTCTCCGCGAGGCGCGTACGCGTCCGGCGCGCGGGCCGCGTCTGGAAGAACCATAGGCGTCAGGCCGGGCCGGTGAAACGGTTCGGGCGAACCAGTCCTGCTGATCAGGGGTTGGTGCTTTGGCGCGGTTTCACCGGCTAGGGTCCTCACTCGTCAGGGGATCGATCCCGAGGGTTTCTTCGTGGGGCGGGGAGGGGCGTGTGTCGGAGTTCTCCGTCAGGACAGCCCGTGTCGCGGACCGTGCGGCTCTGCTCAGGCTCTCTCGCTGCCTGGCCGAGTTCCACGACCAGCAAGGTTCCGGTGGTGCTCCGGTTGCGGAACCCGTGGTGCGGCAGTTGCTGCGTGCTCTGGTCCTGAACCGCAGTTGCACGGTTCTGGTGGCCGAGATCGACGGCCGCGTCGTGGGTTGTGCCAGCACCCGGCTGGTGCTGTCCCCGCTGCGGAGGATTCTGGCGCAGGTTTCGGGGGGTGCTCGGGTCGCCCACGTCGACGTGCTCGTCGTCGAGGACGGGCACCGTGGCAGGGGTATCGGTACGTCGTTGCTCGACGCGGTCTGCCGGTGGGCTCGTGACAGGGGTGCGCGGAACGTGGACCTGCAGGTCCACGAGTTCAACAGTTCTGCAGCAGCGCTGTACGAGCGAGAGGGCTGGTGCACCACCGGGCGGACCATGACGCGGGCGCTGGGCCCCGGTTAGCGCTTCACGCTCGCCAGCATCCGCTGAACGGTGCGTCGGCTCTCCGGGGTGGTCCTGCGTCGCAGTTCCGTCGTGAGGGCGAGCCTGCCGCGATCGACCTGCTGCTGCAGTCGACCTCGGGCTCCGCGCGGGAAGACCCGCACGCAGGACTGGTGGCGGACCCCCGTGGAGAACTCGCGTTTGAAGGGATCGTCCTCGCCGAGGTGCTCCAGCATGTGGATCTCCGGGCGGGAGAAACCCTCGGCGATGAGACGGTGCAGCATCAGCACGCCCGGCCCGAAGGCCCGGTGGGCGGGTGCGTAAGCGGTCTTGACGCCGTAGGAGGTCCCGTTCTGCTCGAGGTTGAGGGAGAACGCGACCGGTTCACCGTCGAGGGTGAGGAAGTACAGGCGGAGCAGGCTCGCGGAGGCGGCCCAGGCGCTGGCGCTGCGGTAGAACGAGGTCGTCGCCGGGCGTGACAGCACCGCGGTCCCCTCGTCGCCCTTCCAGCCGGCCGCTTCCAGCTCGAGGCCCCGCTGCAGGGTTGTGAGCAGGTCCTGGGAGACGTCGTGACTGGTCAGGCGCAGTTCGCCGGCCGCGGCGAGCCGTCGTTCGTTGCGTCGCAGGTCCCTGCGGCGGGAGGCGGTGAGGGTGCGCTCCTGGAACTCCTCCCAGTTCCCCTGCACGCTCGTGCACGGGGATCGGCGCAGGGGCGTGACGGACACCAGGAGCCCGCGGGCGCGCGCGTTCCCGATGAGCGCCTCCTGGTCGCCGTCCTCAGGGGAGAACCGGAGGGTCAGACCGTGTCGTTCGACGTGCGATCCGATCAGCGGGCGCAGCGCTGCCGTATCGAGGGCCACGGGGCCCATCACGGGGGTCTCCGCGTTGGTCGGGCAGTGCAGCGATCCGCCCTTCCGGACGACGGGCAGGATCGCGGCGAGTTCCCCGCCGCGCCGGACCGTGAGGGCGTGCAGTGCGCGACGGGGTTCGAACGCGGACATCCAGGCCTGGATCCACCCGGGTCGCAGGAACGGGGCGGCACCGGAGCGGGTGGCGAGTTCGTCCCACTCCGCGCACAGCGCCTCGTCCACGAGGACCAGGGGCGCCTCGACCCCGCCGTCCGGGGTTTCGGCGTCCTGGGTCGGGTGTGGCCGCTCGAGCGGGGAATTCGTCGTCCGGCTCGGTGTGGTGGGGTTATTCCGGTGTGTTGCCGGCGGTGGTTGCACCGCGGACGACGAGCCGTCGTTCACGTGTTGTTCACCCCTCTCGGAGGAGTCGTGGATGCGTGCAGCCTGGCACCGCAGGGCTGCGGCCCGCAACGAGTTCGCGGGTTCGGAGTTCTCGTGAAACCGCCCGGTGCGCACTGCGAGCGGTTCGTGCCCCCCTTTCGGGGAGGGTGTTCATCATTGCTTTGGGTGACGGTAGTAGCACTACCCATGCCTACGGGGGTTCGGTGGTCGCCGAAGGGCCGGGAGCGCTCGATGTGCGAGGAGGAACCGTGTTCTTCCGGAGGGTTACTTTCACGGAGCGTCTCCACTACGCTGCGATCGGCGACGCTGCCATCCCCCCCACCTCGACGAGGGAGACAGACATGCCGGACGGTGCCAACGTGTTGGGTCCGCCTCCTCTTTCGGTGTCGAGTCCGCCCGCAGCCGTTCTGCCGGCCGCTCGCCACGCCGTTTCCCCGGGGGGTGCGCGCAGCGCCGAGGTGGAGTTGACTCCTCCTTCGAGCCCCGACCTCGACCTGGTCATCCCCGCCTACAACGAGGAACGCCGCATCAGCCCGACCGTCGAGGCCCTCGTGGCTGAACTCGGCGGCTCGCCGTACTCCGTCCGCCTCATCGTCGTCGACAACGGCAGCGTCGACACCACGGCCGACATCGTCGACAGGTTGAGCGCGCGCCACCGCCTGGTGAAGATGATCAGCTGCCAGGAGAAGGGCAAGGGAGCTGCGGTCCGCGCGGGAGTGGCGCACGCGACGGCACCCTTCGTCGGGTACGTCGACGCCGACCAGTCCACGCCCCCCGAGGCGGTCCTCACGGGCCTGGCCATCCTCACCTCGGGGTGGGACGTGGTCATCGGTTCGCGCAGGGCCTTCGGTGCGCGGTACGTCGTGCCCCAGCCGCTGGTCCGGAGACTGGGCAGCAGGGCCTTCAACCTGGCAGCGACCACCGTCACCGGGAAGGTGAGCGACACCCAGTGCGGCATGAAGCTCTTCCGCACCGAGGCCGCCAAGCGCGTCTTCGCCGCCGGGGCGCTGAACGGTTTCGCGTTCGACGTGGAGGTCATCGCGCGCGCGAAGCAGGCCGGTCTTCGCGCCATGGAACTGCCGGTGGCGTGGGCGGACAGCGAGGGATCGAGCTTCCGCCCGTTGCGGGACGGTTTCCGCGCCTTCGCCGACCTCTACGCCGCGCGCAAGGTGCTCCGCACCGCGACCTCCTGAGGTAGCCCCCTGCCGACAGTTCCCGGGCGCGGTGCGCGCCTGTCGATCCTTCCTGCCTCGCTGCGCCTCCCGCGTGCAGGCGCCCCCTCCCGAGGAGTGCTCCCATGCTCGTCATCACGAACTGGCGCGATCTCGACCACCCCGAGGCCGGCGGTGCCGAAGTGGTCTGCCAGGAACTCGCACATCGCTTCGCGCGAGCCGGTGAGGAAGTGGTCCTCGTCTGCGCCGACGTGCCCGGAGCCCCGCGCGAGGAGGAGCGCGACGGGTACCGCATCGTCCGTCGCGGCGGTCGCTTCACCGTGTACGGCCACGCCCTGCTGTGGCTGCTCCGGCACAGGGACCGCGTCGACGGCCTCATCGACTCGCAGAACGGGATCCCGTTCTTCTCGCCCGCCGTGCTGCCGCGCACGACACCGGCCCTGATGCTGCTCCACCACGTCCACCAGGACCAGTTCGCGAAGTACTTCCCCGCGCCGGCCGCAGCCGTGGGGCGCTGGCTCGAGAGCACGGGCAGCCGGGTGGTCTACGGGCGTCGCGGGATCCTGGCCGTGTCCCCCTCCACCAGGACGGACGCCCGCCGACGACTGGGTCTGCGCGGGGAGATCTGGGTGACTCCTCCCGGCTGGTCGGTCAGCGAGCAGGTGCGCACCGCCACGCCGGAGCGCACCGTTCACCCCTCGGTCGTGTGCCTCGGCAGGCTCGTCCCCCACAAGCGCACCGAGATGGTGATCCAGGCGTTCCCCACCGTGCTGAGCCGGGTTCCGGACGCGCGGCTCACCATCGTCGGCCGCGGCACCGAGGGGCCCCGCCTCCGGCAGCTGGCGGCGGACCTGGGCCTCGCCGACGCCGTGGACTTCAAGGAGGGCCTCGACGACCTGCAGCGCGACCAGGTGCTCTCGACCGCGTGGATGACGGTGAACGCCTCGCAGGGCGAGGGATGGGGTCTGTCGGTCGTCGAGGCCAACGCCCTGGGTGTGCCCGCCCTCGCCTTCCGCCGCCCGGGCCTGCGCGACTCGATCGTCGACGGCGAGACCGGCTGGTTGATCGACGACGGAACCGATCTCGGGGAGGCCGTCGCTGCCGCCCTCGACGAGCTGCGGGACGAGGGGCGCGCGCACCAGGTGGCGCAGCACGCCCGGCGCTGGGCCTCGAGGTTCACCTGGGACGCCATGGCGCAGCGGGTCCTGGGGGCCCTGGAGTCGGAACGTCGCGCGCTGGCGCTCGGCGGTCGCAACCGCCGGACGTCGTCGGACGTGAGCACGGTGGTGACGGTCCCGCTCACCGCGCTGCCGGAGAACTGGCAGGACGCCGTGCGCCGGGCCGACGCCTGGGAGCGCAGCGGGGACTCCGTCTCGCTGCTCTGCCGGGGCGCGGACACGCAGAACGTGAGCCGGGTCCTGGAGCGCCTGGGGGTGCGCGACGAGGACGCCTCCCGGCACCGGGTGTCGGTGTCGGTCGCCCGCACCGCCGACCTGCTCCGGCTCTCCTCCCCGGCCACCCAGGGCAGTGCGTGAACCGCACCGGGAGCACCTCCTCGGTGCCCGCACCGCGCGGCGGTGAGCGCCGGGAGCGGGCCCGGGCACAGCGGGGCACGTCGGCCCTGCTCGCCTCCACCGTGCTCACGGCGGTGGGCAACTACGCCTTCAGCCTCGTCCTGATCTGGTTGCTGCCCGGTGCGGGCTACAGCGCCTTCGCCACCGGCTCCTCCCTGCTGCTGGTCGTCGGCACGCTCGCGTCCGCCGCGGTCCCCTGGGTGCTGGCGCAGGAGATCGCCTCGGGCGACTCCTCGCGCGCCGCGCGCGCCGCGCGCGCCGCCACGTCCGCCGCCGTCCTGCAGGGCGTGCTCACCGCCGGTGCGGCGGTCCTGGTCTCCGCGCCGTGGGCCTCGCCCGGGCTGCAGGCCGTCCTGGCCGTCACCTGCTTCCTCACCTTCCTGTCCGGGAACGTGATCGGTGCGCTCCAGGGCAGGCGGGGCTTCCAGCGGATCGCAGCGCTGCGCGTCCTCGAACTGCTCTCGCGGCTGGCGGTCGGGGCCGGGCTGGCACTGGCGGGTCTGGGGCCCGCGGGTGCCCTGCTCGGGTTCACGGTGGGCAGCGCCCTCGTCGTGGTGGTCGGCGCCGTCGCCTTCGGGGCGGTGGCCCGCCCCCGTCTGCCCCACCGGTCCGACGCCGCCCTGCTGCGCCGGGCCGGGGGACAGCTGGCGGTCCAGGGGGGGACAGCGGCCCTGGCGGGCCTGGACGTCCTCGTCGCCGCGGCCGTCGTCGGGACGTCGACCCGCCTGGGGGCCTACCAGGCGGCCACGGTCCTCGGCCGCGTCCCGCTGTTCGTCGCGGTGGCGCTGTCCATGGTCGTCTTCGCTCGGATCGCCGCCACCCCGGTCGCCCGGCACGACCGGGTCGTGGCCACGAGCTGGCGCCAGTACGTCCGCCTGGCGACGCCCGTGGCGCTCGTCATCGCCACCGTGCCCGGTCCCGTCCTGGCTGCGCTGCTGCCACCGCAGTACGGCTCCCTGGGCGAGCTGCTCGTGCTGACGGCGGCCGGGGGGTGGCTCCTCGGGGTCGTCAACCTCCTGGCCGCCGACCTCAAGGCCGTCGACGCCTTCGCGAGTGCCGCGGTCCCCGTGCTGGCGGCGGCCGCGCTCCTGGTCCCGGTGGTCGCGCTGTCGGTGTCCGCCGGGGGCGTGCCCGCCGTGGCCGTGGCCGTGCTCGTGGTCCTCGCCGCGGCAGCGGCCTCCCTGCTGCGCGCCGCGACGGGCCGGTGGCCCGGTGCGCTGCGACTGCGCGAGGTCCTCGCGTGGGTGCCCGCCGGCGCGCTGCTCGCGGCGCTGCACGACCGCACCGGCGCGTGGTTCGCCACCGCTGCGCTCGTGGGGCTGTCCGCGCTCCTCGCCTTCCGCGCGAGCCCCGCACCGGCACCCGGTGCCGAACCCGATGCAACGACGAAGGAGGGCGAGCGCTTGAAGATCCTGCACCTGGGGTTCGAGGACCCGCGACGGCCGGGTGCCGGAGGCGGCTCCGTCAGGACGCACGAGGTCAACGCGCGACTGGCGCGGACGTGCGACGTGACGGTCCTCGTGGCCAGCTACCGCGGGTGCCGCGACTACGCGGCGGACGGTGTCCGGTACGTCCACGTGGGCGCCCCGCTGGGGCACTTCGGGTCCCTGCTGGCCTACTTCGCAGCCCTCCCGCTGGCCCTCGCACGGCACCGCTCCGACCTCGTCGTCGAGGACTTCGCCGCGCCGTTCTCATCCGTCGCGGTGCCCTGGATGACGCGCCGGCCCGTGGTGGGCGTCGTGCAGTGGTTGTTCGCCCGCCAGAAGGCCCGGCAGTACCACCTGCCGTTCCACCTCGTGGAGGACCTCGGGCTGCGCTCGCACGATCGCCTCGTCGCCGTCTCCGAGGACCTGGCCGGTGAGCTGCGCCGGCGCAACCCGCTGGCGCAGGTGCACGCCGTGCCGAACGGCCTGCCGGAGAGCGCGTTCGGGGCCCCGGCGGCGGAACGGCGCGCGCACCTGCTGTACCTGGGCCGCCTGGAGTGCGCGCAGAAGGGGCTCGACCTCCTCCTCGACGCCTACGCGGCGGTCGCCCCGGTGATCGGTGCCGACCTCCTGCTGGCGGGCGACGGCCCCGACGAGCAGAGGCTGCGCGCCCGTGTCGCCGAGCTCGGGCTCGGCCGGCGCGTGCGGTTCCTCGGGCGCGTCGCGCACGAGGACCGGTTCGCGCTCCTGTCCTCCGCGCAGGTGGTGGTGATGCCCTCGCGCTACGAGACCTTCGGCATGGTCGCCGCCGAGGCCGCCGCGGTGGGTACCCCCGTCCTCGCCTTCGACATCCCGTGCCTGCGGCAGGTGGTCACGCCCGCGAACGGGGTGCTGGTCCCCGCGTTCGACGGGGAGCGCTACGCGCAGGAGATCGCACGGCTGTCCGAGGACCCCGGGCTCTGCGCACTCCTCGGTGCCGCCGGCCCGGCGACGGTCGAGCACCTGCGCTGGGACCGGCTCGCCCGGGCGCAGCTGGCCGTGTACGAGTCGGCGGTGGCGGGTGAGCCCGTGGCCGCCGGTCGCGTCCCGGAGCCGGACACCGTGATCGCCGAGGCCGTCAGCCCCTCGCACCGCAGCCGCCTGACGGGCCGTGTCCGTCGGACCCGGGTGCTGCTGGTCGGCAACTACGGCAACGGGAACACGGGCGACGAGGCCATCTGCTCACGGCTCAGCGAACTGCTCGCCGACACCGACCTGACGGTGGTCTCGCGGAACCCGGCGGACGTCACCGCCCTCCACGCCGTCCGCGCCGTGCCCACGGTCTCCAGGGCCTCCATCGCCGCGGCGCTGCGCGCCGACGTCGTCGCCATCGGCGGCGGCGGCATGTTCGGCAAGGGGCTGCCGCCGCTGGTCAGGGTCCTTCCGTTCGCCGCGCTCGGTGCCCGGGCGCTCGGCAAGCGCATCGCCTTCGTGGCCCTGGGGGCCTACGCCTCCACGCCTGCCGTCACGCGCACCGCGCTGCGGGTCGCCGGGCGCCTCGCCTCGCACGTGTCCGTGCGCGACGACGAGAGCTTCGACACCTTCACCCGCGGCCTCCTGGGGCGTCGGCGCGGGGTCCACCTCGTCGACGACCCCGCCGTGGCGCTCGGAACGACCGACGCCGCGGAGGTGGAGGAGCTGCTGACCGCCGCCGGGGCGGATCGCACGCGCCCCCTGCTCGGGCTGTCGGTCAAGCCGGCGCCGCAGCAGCAGGACACCGACCGCATCGTCGACGCCCTGACGGCCGCGGCGCAGGAGTGGATCGACCGCCGGGACGGCGAGGTCGTCTGCGTGTCGCTGTCCGACCAGGGCGACTACGGGCTCGGGGCCTCGCACGCCGACGCCCTCCTCGCGGAGCGGATCAGGCAGCGGCTCTCCGACCCGGAGCGGATGTCGGTGGTGGGGCCGGGACTGCACCCGCGCACGGCCAAGGCCGTGTTCGCCGCGTGCGACCTCGTCGTCGGCGTCCGGTTGCACGCGCTCATCTTCGCCACGGCCACCCGGACGCCCGTCGTCGGGCTGAGCTTCGAGCCCAAGGCCCGGGCCTGGTTGCGGGCGACCGGGTCGCTCGACGTCCCGGTCTCGCCGACGGCGACGGCTCAGGTCGCCGCAGCCGTCGCCCGGCACGGGGGGGAGCCGTCGCGCCCCGTCCTGCCGGCCCGGCGGACCCCGGCGGTCGTGGAGCACGGCGGGGACGAGACGGCGGCGCCCCCCGAGGGCCCGGGAGCCTTGACGCGAGAGGGAGTGCGCTGATGCAGCTGACGGAGCGGGGCGCGAGGCCGGCCCCCGAGGTCGCGGGTGCGGAGGCGACGTTCTCGCGCGCTGCGCTGTGGATCGCCGCGGGCGCCGCTGCGCTGGGCGCCGCCCTGCGCCTGCTCCACCTCGACTCGGCCTACGACATCTTCGTCGACGAGGTGGTCTACGACCGCCTCGGCCGGAGCCTGTCGACGGGCTCCATCCCGACGCTGCAGAACGGCCCCTTCTTCCTGCACCCACCGGGTTTCTTCGTGATGGACGCCCTGTGGCAGGGCGCCTTCCCGCACAGCGACGACGTCTGGACGCTGACCTACCGCGCACGGGCACTGAACGCCGTGCTGGGCGGGTTGTCGGTCGCTCTCGCCTTCCTGCTCGTGCGCCGGATCGGCGGGGCCCTGGCGGGTGCGGTGGCGGCGCTCCTGCTCCTGGTGGAACCCTTCGTCCTGCGCCAGAACGGCCGGGTGCTGCTGGAGACGGCGACGGTGTTCTGGCTGCTGCTCGGCCTGGCGCTGCTCGTCGTGCTCTCCGACCGCTTCGACAGGGGCCAGCGGGGTAGAGGGCAGAGGCTCCTGGCCGTCGCGACCGGGCTCGCGCTCGGTTTCGCCGTCTGCAGCAAGGACGTCGCCGTCTTCTTCGTCGTGATCCCCCTCGGTCTGGCGGCCTGGCGCCGGTGGATCCTGGACCGCCGGAGCCTGGCCGTCGTCCTGACCTCGGCGGCCGTGCCCTACCTGGTCTACCTGGTGGTCGTGGCGGCCAACGGCCTGTTCGAGGCGTTCTTCACCCAGAAGTTCCGCGGGGTGCTGCGGTTGCTCGGTCTGGAGAAGTCCACCGGGTTCAACAGGGAGGGGGCGCCCTCCCTGTCGGGGCGCCTGCTCGACGAGCTCGCCCACTTCTGGACGACCTACCTGCTCATGGGGGTGGGACTGGTCGCGGCCGTCGTGCTCCTGCGCTCCGCCGACCGGTTGCGGAAGCTCCTCGGCGCCTTCGGCGCGGCCACCGTGGGGTACCTGGGGTACGCCTTCGCCTTCGGGACCATCGAGGAGCACTTCGCCTACTACCTCGTCGTGCCGGCCGCGCTGACGACCGCCGCAGCCGGTTCCCAGCTGGCCCGGCGTTCGCGCGACCGGCGGCTCGGCATCGCGCTCCTGGCGGTCCTCGGGATCGTCGTCACGTGGAACGCCGGTGTCTACGTGTCCATCCGGGCCCACGCGGACAACGGCTACCAGCACGTGGACCGGTGGCTGGCCGCGAACGGCGACGGTGAACCCGTGGGCGTCTTCACGGACACCGGCGTGTGGACGATGGAACCGCACGGCGCCGAGCTCGTCACGTCGGCGGAGCAGGTGGACCGCGATGACATCCGGTACGTGCTGTCGATCCCGCGGATGACCGAGCAGGGGTACACCTCCCTCCCGCACGATCAGGTCCAGGAGCTGGCGAGCCGCGGGCGGGTCGTCTTCACGTTCACCGGTGCGACCAACGGCGAGATGCAGCTGATCGACCTCTACCCGGCCAGGGGGTAGCGCTGTGCCGATCCGCACCGCAGCGCCGGCACCGCCGGAGAGCAGTTCCGCGACGGACGCCGTCCTCCGGGACGCGCGGTGGTTGAGCATCGCCGGTGTCGTCGTGGGCCTCCTGAACTACGTGTACTCCCTCGGTCTCACGCACGTCCTCCCGGCGCGCGACTACGCCGTGTTCGCCGCGGGGCAGGGAGTGGTCCTGGTGGCGGGGACCATCGCCGCCACGAGCGGTGCGTGGGTCCTCGCCGAGGCCCTCGGCCGTGCGAGCACCGCTCTGCAGCGGTCGCGCGCCGTGTGGTTCTCGACGAGCCTGAACGTCCTCCTCGGCCTGGTGGCCGCGGCGCTGGCCGCTGTGGTCTCCTCCGGTTTCGCCCCGCCGCGCGCGGTGGTGGTGGTCGCGCTGGGCGCTTTCCTCGTCTTCCCGGCCGCCACCGCCTACGGTTCGCTGCAGGGCGACGGGCGGTTGCGCCTGCTCGCGGGGGCGCGCCTCGGTGAGACCGTCGTCAAGTGCGCGGCGGGTGCTCTGCTCGTCGCGGCCGGTGCGGGAGCGGTCGGCGCGACGGCCGGCTTCCTCGCCGGATCGGCCGTGGTGGTCCTCGCCGGCCTGCTGTTCGCCGGGCGGCGCCTGCGGCCGGCGAGGGGCGCCCTCGGGGTACGGACCCTCTGGACCTCCGCGGCGGGCGTCGTGGCCGTGCAGGGGCTGGTGGCCCTGCTGGCCGCCGTCGACCAGGTCGTGGTGGCCGCGGTCGCCCCCGACCCCACCCAGGCGGCGTCGTACCAGACCGCCACCATCGTCGCCCGGGTGCCGGTCTTCCTCGCCGCGGCGGTGGCCGCTGCGATCCACGGGACGATCACGGCCGCGAAGGGCGGAGCCACCACGGAGGTGGTCGGCGCAGCGGTCCGCGACTACCTCACCGCGGCGCTCCCGTTCGCCGTCGTCCTCGCGACGGTGCCCGCTTCCCTGGTGCAGCGGGTCCTGCCCTCCGGGTACGCCGGGACGACCTCGGTCCTGCCGTTCGCCGCGGCCGCCGGCGCGCTCCTGGGGGCCGTCGCCCTCCTCGCCACGGTCCTGCAGGCGGGCGGGCTGCACTCGCGCGCCGCGCGCACGCTGGGGGTGGGGCTCGCCGTCCACACCGCCGTGCTGGTGCTCGCCCACGCCGTCGGGGGCGTCACGGGCATGGCGGCCGGCGCGGCGGCCGGCACCGCCGCCACGCTGCTGGCGCTGCTGCGGACGGCCCCGCACGACGTGCGGCGGGCGTTCCTGCCCTCCTGGCGGGTCGCGGCCTGGTGCGCGGTGCTCACCGTCGTGCTGCTGGCGTCCAGGAGCTGGCCGCTGGGGTGGTCCGCCACCGCCGTGCTGGCCGGTGCGGTGACGTGCGCGGTGGTCCTCGGGGTCCTGCCCCGCAGGGCCCCGAGGCGGTACGAACCGCGCCACGTCGCCGCGGGGCCCTCCGCGACCGCGGGCCGGGGGTGGGGGCGGTGACGGAGACGCTCGCGGGGCGACCGCGGATCCGCGTGCGCCGGGCCCCCGGGGAGACGGGGCCGACGTGGCGGCTCGTGCCGGACGCCTCGCTGCGCTACGTGTTCCTCTCCCCGCACCTGGACGACGCAGTGCTCTCCTGCGGGAACCTGCTCCTCGCCCTGGGGGAGGGGGCCGACGTCACGGTCTGCACGCTGTTCACGGAGCAGTCGACACCGCACACGGCCTCCGCGAGGGCGTACCTGCGGCAGTGCGGTGCGGGTTCGGCCGCGCAGCTGTACGCCCGCCGCCGGGCCGAGGACGCCGGTGTCCTCGCCCGGGTGCGCGCCACCCGCGTCCACGCCGGTCTCGACGACGCGTTGTTCCGCAAGCGCTCCGGTGCCGCTGCGGCCCGCCTGGCGCGCCTGCTGCCGGAACTGGGGCACGTCTACCCGACGTACCGGTGGCACGTCGCGGCGGGGAGGGTGAGTCGCGCGGACCGGCACGTCGTGCGCGCGGTGAGCGAGGTCGTCGAGCGGCTCGCGGCGCCGGCGCCCACCGTCCTCGTCGCCCCGCTGGGGGTGGGTCGTCACGTCGACCACGTGCTGGTGCGCGACGTCGCGGCGCGCGTCGGCGGTGACGTCCTGTACTACGCGGACCTGCCGTACGCGCTGCGGCAGGAGCCGGACGCGGCGTTCACGGCGGCGCACGCGCTGGCGCCGGTCACCGTCCCGGCGGCCGGCTCGGGGAAGACCCCGCTCATCGCCGGTTACCGCACGCAGGTGGACGCCCTGTTCCCGGGGGGCGTCCCCCTCCTGGAGGACCGGTTGCACGTGCCCACGAGGTTGTTGACGGTCGTCGGAGGGGGAGGAGCGGCATGACGCAGGCGCGGATCGAGGCTGCCCGGGGCAGCGGGAGCGTCGGGGGTGGGGAGGGGACCGGCGGTGGTGCCCGGGTCGTGGTGCCGCCCCAGCGCGGTGGCGGGGGTCGCGCGGCGGTCTCGCCGCTGCCGGAGGCCGCGTGGTGGGAAGCGGTCTCGCGGACGCGGCACCCGGTCCTCACGCAGACACCGCGCTGGCTGCGCTGCCTGGAGTCCGCGACCCCCTGGCGCGGCAGCGGCCGGCTCTACGAGCTGAGCGGTGGCCGGTTCCTCGTCCTGCCGATGGTCTCCCGGGGGGCGGGACCGTTGCGGATCTCCGCCTCGTGGCCCCACGGCTGGGGCTACGGGGGAGTTCTCGCCTCCGACGGGGTGGTGACGCCCGCCGACCTGGCCCTCGTCGGGGCCGACCTGGCCGCGACGCCCGGGCTGCGCACGACCGTCGTGCCGTCCCCCTTCCCGCCGCAGCGAGCGCCCGCGCTCCCCGGCGCCAAGGCGGAGCACCACCACCTCACGCAGGTGCTCGACCTGTCGGGCGGGGCCGGAGCGGTGTGGCGGGGGTACTCCAGCAACGTCCGCAGGAGCGTCAAGCGCGCCGAGCGCGAGGGCGTGGAGGTCCGCCGCGACGCCACGGGCGGCGCGCTCCCGGAGTTCGCGCACCTGTACCGGCTCTCCGCGGCCCGCTGGGCGCGCAACGCGGGTCGTCCCGCCGCGCTCGGCCGCCTGCAGGCGCGACTGCAGGAACCGCCGCGCCTGCTGGAGGCCGTCTCGCGCGTCGTGGGTGAGGACCTGGTCACGTGGACCGCCTACGTCGAGGGGCGGGCGGCGGCCTCGGTGGTGATCCTCCACGGGGACGGGCACTCGCTGATGTGGCGTGGCGCGCAGGACCAGCAGCTGGCCGGGCGCACCCACGCCAACGCGCTGCTGCACCACCTGGCCATCGAGGAGGCCGTCGCACGGGGGGACCGCTCGTACTCGTTCGGCGAGTCCGACCCGGGGTCGAGCCTGGCCGCGTACAAGTCCAAGTTCGGGGCGGTGGACCTGACCTGGCGGGCGTGCTCCTTCGAGCGGTTCCCGGTGTCGGCCGCCGGTGCCGCGGCTCTGCGCACCTACCGCTCCGCCAGCGCCCTGGCGGGACGCGGTCGTGGGGAGGAGCGCCGGTGACCTGCAGGCCGAGGGTGGTCATCTCCATCTTCGACGACTTCGACAACCCCCACTACGCCGGTGGTGGACCGGTCGTGGTGCGCACCATCGCCGACCGCCTGACCGCCGAGTACGACGTCCTGGTCGTGACGGGCGGTCGGCGGTTCCGCAGGACCGAGCGCGGCGGTGTCGCGCACCTGCACCTGCCCGTGACGTGGCTCGGCCCGCGCGCGGGCCAGATCCTCTGGGCGCTGCTGCTGCCCCTGACCGCGGTCCTGCTGCGCTACGACTTGTGGATCGAGAGCTTCACCCCGCCCTGGTCGAGCAACCTGGTCCCGCTGGTCACCAGGCGCCCGGTGGTGGGGCTGGCGCAGGCGCTGTCCGGCAGGGACATGGCGCGCCGCTACCGCACCCGGTTCCCCCTGAGGGCGGAGCGGCGACTGCTGCGGTCCTACGGCGACGTGGTGGTCCTCAACGCCAGCGATCAGGAGGTGGTCCGTGAGTGCACGACCACGACCCGTGTGCACCTCATCCCCAACGCCGTCGAACCGCCGGAGCGCCCGGCCACCGGCGCCGACGCCGGGCGCTACGCCCTCTTCCTCGGCAGGATCGACGTGCGGCAGAAGGGACTGGACCTGCTGCTCGACGCCTACGCGCACGGTGGTGAGGAGCTCCTGCCCCTGGTGATCGCCGGAGGTGGGCGCAAGCGCGACGAGCAGGAGCTCACCGGACGGCTGGAGGGGCTCGGACCCCGGGTGCGGTGGGTGGGACCCGTGCACGGTGAGGACAAGGAGGCCCTCATCGCCGGCAGCGCCTTCCTCGTCGTGCCGTCCCGCGAGGAGAGCTTCTGCCTCTCGGCGCTGGAGGCGCTGGTCCGCGGACGGCCCGTCGTGCACTTCGACCTGCCGCAGCTGCGGTGGATCCCCGCCTCCGGTTCGGTGACCGTGCCGCCCTTCGAGGTCCCGCGCCTGCGCGAGGCCGTGGCCCTGCTGTCCGGGGACGCGGTGCTGCGGGCCGCGGCCGGTGCGGGCGCCGCGCGCTTCGCGCGCGAGTACCTGGCGAGGAACACCCCGGCCGCCTACCCGGACCTGGTGCGGCAGGTGCTGGGCCGCGGCCGCCCGCCGCGGGACGCCGCTGCTGCGACCGTCCCCCCGCCCGCCCCCCGACCCGTCCCTCCGCCCGCGGACGTCGCGGGAACGGGGCAGGAGGGGCGCTGCGCCCACCTGGACGTCCCCTCCCCGCCCCCCGGCAAGATGGTGTCGTGACGTCCGGTGGCCGTCCCGACGTGGACGGCGGTGGCCCCGCCGGAGGGAGCGGGGGACATCGGCGGGACGCGCCCGGACCACGGGGCGGCGGGAGGTGGTCGCTCGGCCGCAGGGTGCTGCTGGGGTTGACGGCCGGCGCGGTGGGGACCGTGTCCGCCACCGCCGGCCTCCGCAGCCGGGAGCGTGGGCCGGCCCCGACCCGGGGCGGCCTCACGGTGGCGCCGGAGGGCGTCGACGGGTTCGCCGTGCAACGGGCCATCGACGCCGTCCACGAGGCCGGGGGCGGCACCGTGCAGCTGGCCGCCGGGACGACCTACCTCGCGCAGCGGCACCTCCTCCTGCGCAGCGCGGTGGCTCTCGTCGGGGCGGGACCGAGCACCGTGGTCAAGGCCGGTCCGCGGTTCCTCGACACGCGTGGGCCCCACGACGGGTACCCGTTGCTGACGACCGACGGGGCCCAGGACGTGCGCATCGCCGACCTGACCGCGGACCAGAGCGGGGACCTGCTGGACGGGAACGTCGAGAACCGCCTGCACGAGTACCTGGTGGACATCCGCCGCTCCGAGCGCGTCGTGGTCGAGCGGGTCAGCACGGTGAACCCGTTCTCCTACTCCATCGCCAGCGTCGGTTCGACGGACTTCACGATCAGGCAGTGCCGCACGTCCGTGCGCACCTCGGGCCGGTACACGCAGCTCGACGGGATCCACGTCCTCGACTCCAGCCACGGGCTGGTCGAGGACAACGACGTGGACCAGGGCGGGCCGGGACGCGACGGTGACGACGCCCTCGTCGCGCACACCATGGGCAGGGACTGCCACCACGTCGTCTACCGGGGGAACCGGGCCCGGTCCGGCAGGTACGGCGGCGGGATGCAGCTCGCCCTGGGAGACGGCGACATCCACGACATCACGGTGGTCGGGAACCTGTTCCACGACTCCCCGAGCGGGGTGCGCGTCGGGGACTACGGCGGCGGTGGCGTGGTCAGGAACATCACGATCGGCGGTGACCGGCGCGACGGCAACGTGTTCGCACGCAACGCGCGGTTCGCCGTGCAGTTGCGCACCCGCGTCGGCGGTGGGGTCCACGTGTCGCACAACACGTCGATCGGGAGCGGCGCCTTCCTGCTCCCCGAGGGTGCGACGGGTACGGGCAACCTGGTCCGCTGAGCACGACCGCCCCGCGCGGACGGGGGGGGCGGAGCGCGGCCAGCAGCGGGGTGGAGGGCCGCGCGCCGGGGGATCCAGTGCCCGGAACCGCGCCACGGCGCACGTCGTCACGCCGAGTCGTCACGCTGAGTCATCACGCTGAGTCGCCACGGTTGCGCCATCCGGGGGAGGTGCCCGACCCCGGGCCGGTACGGCTAAAGCGGTCTGGGGGAGAGCCCGACCCATGGGGGGAAGCCTGACCTACCCCCCTTCCGAAGCAGGTGCCCTCCCGTGCGCAAGTTCTTCTCCCTCTTCCTCGGTGCTGCCGTTCTGGCCACCCCCCTCGCGGGGTCCTCCGCCGCCTCCGCGGCCACCACCACCGTTTCCGCCTCCTCCCTCGTGACCTGCAGCCTCAGCGGGGCCACCGGCGCCACCGCGAAGACGGTCTTCGCGCCGAGCGGCATCACGGCCGGCGACGCGGTCGACGACACCCGTGGCATCCAGGCGGCGATCGACCGGGCCGGTGCGGCCGGCGGCGGTGTCGTCCCCATCCCGTCGGGCACCTACGTCATCGACGGCCACCTGCAGATGCGTGACGGCGTTCAGCTCGACGGTGCCGGTCGTACGACGGTGCTCAAGGCCGGTCCCCGCTTCCTGCAGACCGAGCACTGGTTCGGCGGGTACCCCCTCGTCACCACCACCGGTGCGAAGAACGTCACCATCAGCGACCTGTCCACGGACGCCAGCGGGGACGTCCTGGCCGCCGCCGCCCTCCCGAACCGGCTGACCCAGTGGATGGTCGACGTGCGCCGGTCCAGCAACGTCCTGGTCGAACGCGTGCACACCCGTAACCCCTTCGCCTACTCGATCGGCGTCATCGGTTCCAAGAACTTCTGCGTGAAGAACAGCAGCACCCTCGGCCCTCAGGTCGACCACTACAACCAGCTCGACGGCATCCACATCAACACCTCGTCCTTCGGGGACGTCGTCGGAAACGTCGTGGACCAGGGGATCAGGACGGGTGGCGACGACGGTCTGGTCGCGCACGCGCAGTTCGGTGACGTGCACGACGTCCGTTACGTCGCGAACAAGGTCCGCGGCGGTGACCGCGGTTCCGGCCTGCAGCTCGCCTTCACCAAGCCCGGAGCGCGCGTCTACAACATCACCGTCCAGAGGAACGAGTTCTACGGGGCGCGCTGGGGCGGTGTCCGGACGGGCACCTACGGCAGCGGTGTGGTGAACCTCTCCAACGTCCAGATCGGCGGTGCGGGTCTGGGGAACTGGTTCCACGACGGCACGGGCAACGCGGTCAACCTCATCGGTGCCGTCAACGGGATCACGGTCTCCGGCAACCGCGCCTGCCGCCTGGGGACCTACGTCGTCAAGACGGGGCAGGGCAACACGATCACCGACAACGTCGAGAGCAGCACCACCAGCTCCTGCTGAGGTTCCCTCCGTCCGTGCGGGACGGCGCTCCGCCGCGCGGAGCGCCGTCCCGTCGGCGTTCGCCCCGCGCGCGCCGCCCAGCCGGTGGGTGGTCCGCGGACGCTGCGGGTCCTGCCCCGCGTAGTAGCATGCGCACCTCGGTCCCGTGAACCGCGCGGGCCTCGAACGTGCGGTCCAGGTCCCGTCCGAGTCGCCGTGCCCGAGCAGCTGCCCGGTGCGCTGGCACCGCCCCAGCCACCGGAGGAGCACCCGTGCCGGACGACAGCACCGCCGCCTCGTCGGGTCCTCGGTCCGGCGGGGCGGATCGCGCCGTGCTCGTCGTGCCGGTCAACGACGTCGAGCGCCTCGCCGCCCTCTGCGCCCTGGCCCGCCTGCAGGCGTCCGCGGTTCCGGTCCCGGGCGTCGGGTGCGTGCTCGTCCCCGATCGACCCGCCGAGACCGAGGCGGGCGCCGCGAGGCTCTCCCGCCTCGTCCGCGGCGCCGACGTCCTCGTGGTGAGGCGGAGCGGGGACCGGGACACCGGTGCGGCCTGGCGCGGTGGTCTCAGGGGTGCGGTGGACGTCGATGCGCCGCTGCTGCTCGCGAACTGGCCCGCCGCCGTGGAGGGGCTGCTCGCCGGGGAGCTGGACCCCGCGCGGGCCGGGGGCGTGCGCAGCACCGCCGGTTCCCGTGTCCGGGTGGCGTTGAGGCTCCTGAGCGGCCCCCGCAGGTGGAGCTGAACCCGGGGCTGCTCAGCGCCGCAGCACGACGACGACCTCGGAGTCGGTGACCCGGTCCAGCCCCGCGGTGAAGCCGGCCACCTGCGCCTCGGTGCCGACGTCGAGGACGACCTCCTGGCCGGCCACCTCCAGCCGCGCCGAACCGTCGCCGGCCTCCAGCAGGGTCGCGTCCACCCCGAGCACCGACACTTCCGGCCGGCCGTCGCGCGGGAACGTCACCGTGCAGCCGTCCAGGGTGCAGTCCGCGCTCGCACCGCTCTCGGTGGAGGCGCTGCAGGCCGCGGTCCCCAGGCCGAGGGCGAGGCAGGTCAGGGCGGTGGCGAGGCGTCTCACCCCTCGATGCTAGGCGCCGCCCGGGCCGTCCGGCCGCCGCGCCCTCCTCTGGGATGATGCCGCCGTGACCACCGACACCACGCGCCCGCCGGCCCGGGGGACCGCCCTGGCCGACCTCCCGCTGCGCGAGGACCTGCGCGGCGAGCACCCCTACGGCGCCCCGCAGCTGCACGTGCCGGTGGTGCTCAACGTCAACGAGAACCCGTACCCGGTCGCGCCCGAGGTCGTCGCCGACATCGCCGAGGCCGTCGCCCGGGCGGCGAGCGGCCTGAACCGCTACCCGGACCGCGAGTTCCTCGACCTGCGCGCCGACCTCGCCGCGTTCCTGCGCCTGGAGTCCGGTGCCGAGCTCACCCCGGAGCAGGTGTGGGCCGCCAACGGCTCCAACGAGGTGATGCTGCACGTGCTGCAGGCCTTCGGCGGGCCCGGCCGCACCGCGCTGAGCTTCGCGCCCACCTACTCCATGTACCCGGAGTACGCGCGCGACACCCTCACCCGCTGGGTCACCGGCCGGCGCGCCGACGACTTCACCCTCGACGTCGAGCACGCCCGCGCGCAGATCGCCGAGCACCGCCCCTCCGTGGTGCTGCTGGCGAGCCCCAACAACCCCACCGGCACGGCGCTGCCGCTGCCCGTGGTCGAGGCCGTCCTCGACGCCGTCGACGCCCTGCCGCAGCGCGCGGTCGTCGTCGTCGACGAGGCGTACGGGGAGTTCCGCCGCACCGGGGTGCCCAGCGCCCTGGAGCTGCTGCCGCGCCACGGCAACCTCGCCGTCAGCCGCACCATGAGCAAGGCGTTCTCCCTGGCCGGTGCGCGCGTGGGCTACCTCGCCGCCGCCCCCGCCCTCGTCGACGCGCTGCGCATCGTGCGCCTGCCGTACCACCTCTCGGCCGTGACGCAGGCCGTCGCGCGCGCCGCGCTGAAGCACTCCGCGACGCTGCTGTCCACCGTCGACGAACTGCGTGCCCGCCGCGACGAGACGGTGCAGTGGCTGCGCGGCAACGGGTACCGGGTCGCCGACTCCGACGCGAACTTCGCGCTGTTCGGCACCTTCGCCGATCGCCACGCCGTCTGGCAGGGCCTGCTGGAGCGCGGGGTCCTCATCCGCGAGACCGGCCCCGACGGCTGGTTGCGGGTGAGCATCGGAACACAGGACGAGATGGCGGCGTTCCGCAAGGCGCTGACCGAGGTCGACGGGGAGAAGAAGTGAGCCGCACCGCGCGCATCGAGCGCAGCACGTCCGAGTCCAGCGTCCTGGTCGAGCTCGACCTCGACGGCACCGGGCGCACCGAGATCGACACCACGGTGCCGTTCTACAACCACATGCTCACCGCCCTGGGCAAGCACTCGCTGATGGACCTCACCGTCCGCGCGAAGGGCGACACCCACATCGACGTGCACCACACGGTGGAGGACACCGCCATCGTCCTCGGCCAGGCGTTCCGGCAGGCCCTGGGCGACAAGAGCGGCATCCGCCGCTTCGCCGACGCCACCGTCCCGCTCGACGAGGCCCTCGCGCACGTCGTCGTGGACGTCTCCGGCCGCCCCTACTGCGTGCACACCGGTGAGCCCGACGGGCAGGAGTTCCACCTCATCGGCGGGCACTTCACCGGCTCGCTGACCCGCCACGTGCTGGAGAGCTTCGCCTTCCACGCCCAGATCGCCCTGCACGTGCGGGTCCTGGCCGGCCGCGACCCCCACCACGTCGTCGAGGCCCAGTTCAAGGCCCTCGCCCGCGCCCTGCGCTACGCCGTCGAGCCCGACCCGCGGGTGCAGGGCGTGCCGTCCACCAAGGGAGCCCTGTGAGCAAGCGCGTCGTCGTCCTCGACTACGGCTTCGGCAACGTCCGCTCCGCCGTGCGCGCCCTGGAGCGCGTCGGCGCCGACGTGGAGCTGACCGGTGACCGCAGGGCGGCGCTGGAGGCGGACGGGCTCCTGGTGCCCGGCGTGGGCGCCTTCGCCGCCGTCAACGCCGGGCTGAAGGCCATCGACGGCGCCTCGATCGTCGACCAGCGCCTGGCCGGCGGGCGACCGGTGCTGGGCATCTGCGTGGGCCTGCAGGTCATGTTCGAGACCTCCACCGAGCCCGGTGAGGGCGTGGCGGAGGGGCTGGGCCAGTGGCCGGGCACCGTCGAGCGCCTGCCCGCGCAGGTCGTGCCGCACATGGGGTGGAGCGGTGTCGAGGCGCCGGCCGGCTCGGTGCTCTTCGACGGCGTGCAGGACGAGCGCTTCTACTTCGTGCACTCCTACGCCGTGCAGCGCTTCGAGCTCGTCGACACCACCGGTGGCCTCGTCGAGCCGCCGAGGGTGACCTGGGCCGAGCACGGCACCCGGTTCGTGGCCGCCGTGGAGAACGGGCCCCTGGCCGCCACCCAGTTCCACCCCGAGAAGTCCGGGGACGCGGGCGCGCAGCTGCTGCGCAACTGGGTGACCTCGCTGGGCTGAGCCCCGCCGGGGGCGCCGGGGGCCGGGTGCGGCGGTCCGTAGACTGCCCGCCCGTGACCGACGCCCCCGCGCAAGCCCCCCGCCTCGAGCTCCTGCCCGCCGTCGACGTCGCCGACGGCCAGGCCGTCCGCCTCGTGCAGGGCGAGGCCGGCAGCGAGACCTTCTACGGATCCCCGCTGGACGCCGCCTTGGCCTGGCAGGAGGCCGGTGCCGAGTGGATCCACCTCGTGGACCTCGACGCCGCCTTCGGGCGCGGCTCCAACCGCGAGCTGCTCGCCGACGTCGTCGGCCGTCTCGACGTGGCCGTGGAGCTGTCCGGCGGCATCCGCGACGACGCCTCCCTGGAGGCGGCGCTCGCCACCGGCTGCCGCCGGGTGAACCTGGGCACCGCCGCGCTGGAGGACCCGGAGTGGACCCGCTCCGCCATCGCCCGCCACGGCGACCGCGTCGCCGTGGGCCTGGACGTGCGCGGCACCACGCTGGCCGCGCGCGGCTGGACCCGCGAGGGCGGGGACCTGTGGGACGTCCTCGCCCGTCTGGACGCCGACGGGTGCGCCCGCTACGTCGTCACCGACGTCACCAAGGACGGCACGCTGCGCGGGCCGAACACCGAGCTGCTGCGCGAGGTGTGCGCGCGCACCAGCGCCCCCGTGGTCGCCTCCGGCGGTGTCTCCAGCCTGGAGGACCTGCACGTCCTGCGCGAGCTCGTCGAGGTGGGCGTGGAGGGCGCGATCGTCGGCAAGGCCCTGTACGCGGGGGCGTTCACGCTGCCGCAGGCCCTCGACGTGGCGGGCCGGCCCTGACCGGGACGCCTCCCGAGCGCGGCACGACCGACTCCGCCGGTGTGCCGTGGGCCGGGCGCACCCTGCTGCCCAACCCCTTCACCGGTGACGAGGGCCGGCGCGCCCCCGGGCTGGAGCGGGCCCTGGCCGACTGGTCGGCCGCGGGGGAGGGGGCCGACGCGGTGGCCGTGCTGCGCGCGGAGGCGCGGGTGGTGGCGCAGCTCGCCGCCACGCGCGTGTTCGCCCCCGTCGTCGCCGTGCTGGGCGAGCAGGAGGTCGTCGCGGCGGGCCCGGCGGGGGACAAGAGCGCCGACATGGCGCTCGCCCTGCTGACCCAGCCGGACGGCCGACGCGGGCTGCCGCTGTTCACCGACCTGGCGGCCCTGTCCGCCTGGCGCCCCGACGCGCGGCCGGTGCCGGTGCCCGCCGCGCGCGCGGCGCTGTCGGGGGTGCAGGAGCGGTGCGAGGTGCTCGTGCTGGACCCTGCCGGGCCGGTGCGCTTCGTGGTGCGCCGCACCGCGCTGTGGGCGCTCGCGCAGGAGCGCGAGTGGGTGCCCGCCCCCTTCGACGGCCTCGTCGAGGCAGCGGTGACCGAGGCCGCGGCGGGCGTGGAGGGTGTTCGCGGGGTCCGGCTGGAGGCCGCGCCCGGCGGCGAGCTGCGCGTGGTCGTCGGTGTCGTCCCCGGCCTGGACGGCGCCGGGCTGCAGCGGCTGACCGCGCGGCTGGGGGAGCGGCTGGGCGCCTCGCCGGTCGTCGCCGACCGGGTGGACTCCCTCGACCTGCGCCTGCTGCCTGCTCCCTGACCCCCTCCCGGGTCCCGGCGCGCGCCGGGACCC
>NZ_JBBBEM010000011.1:0-19406 GCF_037154035.1 Kineococcus sp. G2
CCGGCGCGCGCCGGGACCCGGGGGCGCCTCAGGAGGCGACGGGGGCCTGGGGGGCGTCGGCGGGCGCGTCCGCGGCCGCCTGCGCGTCGGCGGCCACGGCCGCCTGCCGCTGCCGGATGGTCCAGGCGGCCCCGGCACCGGCGGCCAGCAGCGCCACCGCCGGCATCCACGGCTTGTCGAGCACGTGCCCCAGCGCGTGGTCCAGCGAGTACCGGCCCGGGCCGGCCACGGCCAGGGCCGTGCTCGCCAGGGCCAGCACGGCCGGGTACTCCAGGCCGCCCGAGGCGGCCCAGAACCCGTTGGGCGCGTGGACGGTGGCGGCCGCGGCCATGGTCGCCGCCGCCGTCGCGCCCGCTGCCGGGGTCGCCAGGCCGAGGGCGAGCAGCGCGCCGCCGCCGGTCTCCGCCGCGCCCGCCAGCACGGCGTTGCGCCGTCCCGGCCGGAAGCCCATCGCGTGCATGGCGCCCTGCGTGCCCTCCAGGCCACCGCCGCCGAAGGCGCCGAACAGCTTCTGGGCGCCGTGGGCGGCCAGGGTCGCGCCCACCCCCGCTCGCAGCACCAGGCGGGCCAGGTCGCTCCTGCGGGTGCCTCCCGCGCGACTGCTCAGCGTGTAGCTGACCGTCTCGCTCACCGTCTCGCTCACCGTGTCCTCGTCCTCCGTCCCGCGGGGCCGGCGCCCCGGTCTTGCGACACTCAACCACTGCACCGCGCCGGGGGCGCGCTGCGGGGGCGGTGCGGTGCGGGCGCGCGGTTCAGACCACGCTGCCGGTCAGCCGCTCACCGGGCCCCCCGCCCGGCGGGTCCGGCACCGGGGAGGCCTCCCGGAACGCCAGCTGCAGGGAGCGCAGGCCGTCGCGCAGCGAGCGGGCGTGCTGGCCGCCGACGTCCGGCGCCGAGGTCGTCACCAGCCCGGCCAGGGCGTTGATGAGGATGCGTGCCTCCGCCAGGTCCAGGTGCTCGGCGGCGTCGGGGCCCTCGGCCAGCCCGCACTTGACGGCGGCGGCGCTCATCAGGTGCACCGCGGCGGTGGTGACCACCTCCACGGCGGGCACCTCGGCGATGTCGCGGGTCAGGTCGCGAGCCGCGTCGCCGCGCTCCGGGTCGGGCTGGGGGGTGGGTTCAGACTCCATGCTGCTACCCTGACAGGTGACCGACCGGCTCACGTCACCGGTCCGCGCCTGGCGCGGGCAGGCGTTCGTGGGGCCGGAGCGTGAAGCGGAGGCCTCCTCCCACCCCGGTGCGCACGCGCGCCGCGGGTCCCGGTCCCTCCCCCGTCCGCGGGGGAGCAAGGCGTCGTCGTCGCCCTCGTGCGTCGCGGTGCCGGATCAGGTGGGCCTCCGTGCACGTCCGAGCGCGGGGGCCTTCTCCGCGTCCGGCGGCCCCGCCCGACGACGAAGGAGCAGCACATCAGCGAGCCCCGCATCAACGACCGCATCCGTGTTCCCGAGGTGCGGCTCGTGGGCCCCAACGGTGAACAGGTCGGCATCGTGCGCGTCGAGGACGCGCTGCGGCTGGCGGACGAAGCGGGTCTCGACCTGGTCGAGGTCGCTCCGACGGCGCGACCGCCGGTCTGCAAGCTCATGGACTTCGGCAAGTTCAAGTACGAGTCCGACATGAAGGCCCGCGAAGCGCGCAAGAACCAGACGAACACGATCCTCAAGGAGATCCGCTTCCGCCTGAAGATCGACCCGCACGACTACGCCACGAAGAAGGGGCACGTCGAGCGGTTCCTCAAGGGCGGGGACAAGGTCAAGGTGATGATCATGTTCCGCGGACGCGAGCAGTCGCGCCCCGAGATGGGCTTCCGCCTGCTGCAGCGCCTCGCGGAGGACGTGGCCGACCTCGGCAGCGTCGAGAGCTCGCCGCGCCAGGACGGCCGCAACATGGTGATGGTCATCGGGCCGCACAAGAAGAAGGCGGAGGCCAAGGCCGAGGAGCGCCGCCGCAAGGACTCCGAGCAGGCCGCCGCCGGGAGCTCCGCGCAGCAGCCCGCCGAGCAGGCCCCGCAGGCGGCGGAGACGTCCTCCGAGACGGCCTCCACCGCGTCCTGACACCGGCCGCGGACCGGTCCGGCCCTCGTGCCGGGCCGGTCCCGCGCGCCCGCACGACCCGCGCCGGCTCACCCCGGCACACGACCACAGGAGAGACACCCGTGCCCAAGAACAAGACCCACTCCGGCGCCAAGAAGCGGTTCCGCGTCACCGGCGCCGGCAAGGTCATGCGCGAGCGCGCCAACAAGCGCCACCTGCTCGAGGTCAAGCCGAGCACCCGCACCCGTCGTCTCTCGGTCGACGCCGTGGTCTCGCCCGCGGACGTCAAGAAGATCAAGAAGCTCCTGGGTCACTGACCGCCGCCACCCCGACACCCCCCGCGCGGAGCGCGCGGCCGTCCACCACGGCCCGCCGGCGCCCGCGCACCGATGAGCAAGGAGAACCCCCGTGGCACGCGTGAAGCGCGCAGTCAACGCCCAGAAGAAGCGCCGCGTCGTCCTCGAGCAGGCCAGCGGCTACCGCGGCCAGCGCTCGCGGCTCTACCGCAAGGCGAAGGAGCAGGTCACCCACTCCCTCGTCTACGCGTACCGCGACCGCAAGGCGCGCAAGGGCGACTTCCGCCGCCTGTGGATCCAGCGCATCAACGCCGCGGCGCGCGCCGAGGGCATGACCTACAACCGCTTCATCCAGGGTCTGAAGGCCGCCGGCATCGAGGTGGACCGCCGCATGCTCTCCGAGCTGGCCGTCTCCGACGCGCCGGCGTTCGCCGCCCTGGTGAAGACCGCCAAGGCCGCCCTGCCCGCCGCTCCGGCCGCCGAGGGCTCCGCTGCCTGAGCAGCAGCACCGGCAGCACCCCGGACGCCCGGCGGTGGCCGTGCTGACCGACCCGCGTTCCGCGCGGGTGCGGTCGGTGCGGTCGCTGGCCGGGCGTTCGGCGCGTTCGCGCCACGGCCGCTTCCTCGCCGAGGGGCCCCAGGCGGTGCGCGAGGCCGTCGCGGCCCACGCCGCCGGGCCCGCGGCGGTCGTGCTGGAGCTGTACGCCACCGAGGAGGCCGCGCAGCGGCACCCGGACGTCGTCGGGTCCGCGCTGGAGCACGGGGTGCGCACCTGGACGGTCACCGAGGCGGTGCTGGACGCCATGACGGACACCGTCACCCCCCAGGGCCTGGTGGCGGTGTGCCCCACCGGCACCGCGGCCCTGGAGGACGTGCTCGCCGCCCGCCCGCGCCTGGTGGCGCTGCTGGACCGCGTGCGCGACCCGGGCAACGCCGGCACCGTCCTGCGCGCCGCGGACGCCGCCGGCGCCGACGCGGTGGTCCTCACGACCGGCAGCGTCGACGTCTTCAACCCCAAGTGCGTGCGCTCGACCGCGGGCAGCCTCTTCCACCTGCCCGTGGTCGTCGGCGTCCCGCTGGCCGACGCGGTGCGGGCCCTGCGGGGCGCCGGCTGCACCGTGCTGGCCGCCGACGGCTCCGGAGCCCTGGACCTGGACGACCTCGCCGACGCCGCTGCCACCGGCACCGGCACCGGCACCCCGGTGGACCTGCGGGCCCCCACGGCGTGGCTGTTCGGCAACGAGGCCGCCGGCCTGGACGACGCCGGCCGCGCGGCGGCCGACGCGGTGGTGCGCGTGCCGCTGCACGGGCGCGCCGAGAGCCTGAACCTGGCCACAGCGGCCGTGGTGTGCCTGTACGCCAGCGCCCGCGCCCAGCGTCGCGGCCGCTGAGGACCCCCGTGCGGCGTGTCGCCGATCACGGCGCGGCGGCGCGCATGCCCTAGCCTCGGCCCGTGGCCGAGCCGAGGGGGACGACCGGCGTCGCCGCCGCGAGGGCGCCCGGCGCGGCGTCCTCGCCGCAGGCGGCGCTCCTGGACGGTGCCGCGCCCGTCCCCCTCGACGAGCTGCCCGACGGGATCGTCCTCGTCGGCGCCGACGGGCGCATCACCGCCGTGAACGCCGCCGCGGCGATCCTGCTGGGACGTGGCGCCGGCGAGCTGGTGGGTTCGGACGTGCGCCGCGCCCTGCCGCTGCAGGACACCTCGGGCCGGCGCTGGTGGGACGTGGCCGACACCGCCCTCGACGCCGCCGGCGGCCACCCGGAGCGCATGCTGCTGCTGCCCGGTGGGCGCGAGCTGCTGGTCACCGCCCGCTACGTCCGTTCCGCCGGCGGGGAGGTGCAGCGGGCCGTGGTGGCGCTGCGCGGCACCGACCAGCGCCGGCGCGCCGAGTCGGACGCGGCCGCCCTCATCGCGACCGTCGCCCACGAGCTGCGTTCCCCGCTGACGTCGGTGAAGCAGTTCACCGCCAGCCTGCTGCGGCGGTGGGACCGCTTCACCGACGAGCAGAAGCGGCTGATGCTCACCACGGTGCAGGCGGACGCCGACCGCGTCACCCGCCTGGTGGGCGACCTGCTGGACGTCTCCCGCGTGGACACCGGCCGCCTGCACGTGCACCGCCGCCCCGTCGACCTGCCCGCCCTGGTGCGCGAGCACGTGGAGCGGCTGCGGGTGGCCGGCTACGAGGACGACCGGTTCGAGCTGGACCTGGCCGCGGGGCTGCCGGAGCTGTGGGCCGACCCCGACCGGCTGGCGCAGGTGGTGACCAACCTCGTCGAGAACGCCGTGCGGCACGGCGCGGGCACGGTATCCATCACCCTCGAGCACGCGCCGGCCCCGGACGACGCCGGTCCCGGCGAGGTGGTGCTGACGGTCGACGACGAGGGCGAGGGCGTGCCCGCGGAGAACCGCCCCTACGTGTTCTCGAAGTTCTGGCACGGCGGCAGCCGCAGCGGCACGGGGCTGGGCCTGTACGTCACCCGCGGACTGGTGGAGGCGCACGGCGGCGAGGTGGCGGTCTCGTCCTCACCGGCCGGGGGCGCCCGCTTCCGGGTGCGGCTGCCCGCGGGCGAGCCGCCCGCGCCCCGGCCCTGACGCCGTCGCCCCGCCCGGGTCTGGGAGGATCGCCCCGATGCCCGCGGCCGGGGACGTCCGGCCGCCGACCCGGAGGAGACGTCGCACCCGATGCCCGCTGAACCCGCCGCCGCGGCGGCAGACGGCCCGCTCGGCGAGGCGGCCGTGCAGGCCGCCCTCGACGAGGCGCTCGCGGCGGTGGCCGCCGCCGGCGACCTGGAGGAGCTCAAGGCCGCCCGCCTGGCGCACGCCGGGGACCGCAGCCCGCTGGCGCTGGCGAACCGGGCCATCGGCTCGCTGCCCGGCCCGGAGAAGGCGGCCGCGGGCAAGCGGGTGGGGGCGGCCCGCGGCCGGTTGAACCAGGCGATCGCCGCCCGCACCGAGGTCCTGCGCGCCGAGGAGGAGGAACGCGTCCTGCGCGCGGAGGTGGTGGACGTGACGCTGCCGGCGCGCCGCCCGCAGCGCGGGGCCCGCCACCCGCTGCCGCTGCTGATGGAGCGCGTGGCCGACGTCTTCACGGCGATGGGCTGGGAGGTCGCCGAGGGGCCCGAGGTCGAGGCGGAGTGGTTCAACTTCGACGCCCTGAACTTCGACGCCGACCACCCGGCCCGGCAGATGCAGGACACCTTCTACGTGGCCGACGCCGCCGGCGGCGCCTCCTCGGGCCTGGTGCTGCGCACGCACACCTCCCCGGTGCAGGCCCGTTCGCTGCTGACGCGCGGCGTGCCGCTGTACGTGGTCTGCCCCGGCAAGGTGTTCCGCACCGACGAGCTGGACGCCACGCACACGCCGGTGTTCCACCAGGTCGAGGGCATCGCGATCGACGAGGGCCTGACCATGGCGCACCTGAAGGGCACGCTGGACCACTTCGCCCGGGCGATGTTCGGCGACGCCGTCGAGACGCGCTGGCGCCCGGCGTTCTTCCCGTTCACCGAGCCCAGCGCGGAGCTGGACCTGCGCTTCTCCCTGGGCCGGGCCGCCGAGCGCGGCTGGATCGAGTGGGGCGGCTGCGGCATGGTCAACCCGAACGTGCTGCGCGCCTGCGGGATCGACCCGGAGCGCTACCAGGGCTTCGCCTTCGGGATGGGGATCGAGCGGACCCTGATGTTCCGCAACGGGGTGACGGACATGCGCGACATGGTGGAGGGCGACGTGCGGTTCAGCCGGGCGTTCGGCGTGGAGGACCTGTCGACGTCGGGGGTGGCCGACGTCCTGGCCGGCCGCGTCCCGGCCGACGCGGCCGCGGGGGAGGACGAGCTCTGATGCGCGTGCCCCTGAGCTGGCTGGCCGAGCACGTCGACCTCGAACCCGGTGCGCGCGGCGCGGACGTCGCCGCCGCCCTGGTGCGGGTGGGCCTGGAGGAGGAGGGCGTGCACACCTCCGGGGTGAGCGGTCCCCTCGTCGTCGGCCGCGTCCTGGACCTGACGCCCGAGCCGCAGAAGAACGGCAAGACGATCAACTGGTGCCACGTCGACGTCGGCCCGGAGCTGAACGGCCCGGACGGGCACCGCGGCATCGTCTGCGGCGCGCACAACTTCACCGCCGGCGACGACGTCGTGGTGGCCCTGCCGGGCGCGGTCCTGCCGGGCGACTTCGCCATCGCCGCCCGCAAGACGTACGGGCACGTCTCCGACGGCATGATCTGCTCCGCGAAGGAGCTCGGCCTGGGGTCCGACCACTCCGGGATCATCGTGCTCGCCCAGCACCTGCCCGGGGTCCCGGTCTCCCCGGGCCAGGACGCGCTGGAGCTGCTGGGCCTGGACGAGGAGACCGTCGAGGTCAACGTCACCCCCGACCGCGGGTACTGCTTCAGCGTCCGCGGCATCGCCCGCGAGTACGCGCACGGCGTCCGCCGGCCGGTCGCCGAGGTCTTCCACGACCCGGTCGACGTGCCGGTGCCCACCCCCGCCGGCCCCGGGTACCCGGTGCGGCTGGCCGACGACGCGCCGGTCCGCGGTGCCACCGGGTGCGAGCGCTTCGTCGCCCGGGTGGTGCGCGGCGTGGACCCGGCGGCGCCGACGCCGCGGTTCGTCGCCGACCGCCTGCGGCAGGCGGGGATGCGGCCGATCTCGCTGGCCGTGGACGTCACCAACTACCTGATGCTCGCCACGGGTCAACCGCTGCACGCGTACGACCTGGCGGCGCTGCAGGGGGAGGTCGTGGTGCGCCGCGCCCGGGCGGGGGAGCGGCTGACCACCCTCGACGGCGTCGAGCGCGCGCTGGACCCGGAGGACCTCCTCATCACCGACGAGGTCCCCGGCGACCCGTCGACGTCGCGGGTGCTGTCCCTGGCCGGCGTGATGGGCGGGGCGAGCACCGAGGTTTCGGCGACGACCACGGACGTGCTCGTCGAGGCGGCGCGCTTCGCGCAGGTGACGGTCGCCCGCACCGCGCGCCGGCACCGGCTGCCCACCGAGAGCGCCAAGCGCTTCGAGCGGGGTGTGGACCCGGCCATCGCGGACCGGGTGGCGGAGCTGGCGGTGCGGCTGCTGGTGGAGCACGGCGGGGGCACCGCGGACGCGGGTGCCACGGACGTCGGCGCACCGGCCCCGGTGGCGCCGCTGACGCTGCCCGCGGGGTTCGTCGAGCGCGTCGTGGGCACGCCCGTGCCCGGCGAGGAGGTCGCGGGCGCCCTGCGCGAGGTCGGGTGCGAGGTGACGGCCGCCGGTGACGTGCTGACCGTCGTGCCGCCGACGTGGCGGCCGGACCTGGCGCAGCGGGTGGACCTGGTGGAGGAGGTCGCGCGCCTGCGCGGCTACGACGCCATCCCCTCGGTGCTGCCCGCGGCCCCGGCGGGACGCGGCCTGACGCCGCAGCAGCGCGCCCGCCGCTCCGCCGCCCGGGCGCTGGCCGACGACGGGTTCGTGGAGGTCCTCTCCTACCCGTTCGTGGCGGCCGCGGTGCACGACGCCCAGCGCCTGCCCGCAGACGACGCTCGCCGCCGCGCCCTGCGCCTGGCGAACCCGCTGTCCGAGCAGCAGCCGCTGATGCGCACCTCCGTGCTGGACTCCCTGGTGGACGTGGTGCGCCGCAACGTCTCCCGGGGCCTGCGCGACCTGGCCGTGGTGGAGTTCGGCACCGTGACCCTGCCGGTCGCGGGCAGCGGCCCTGCGCCCCTGCCCGGTGTGGAGCAGCGCCCCGGCGAGGAGGAGCTGGCCGCGGTGCTGGCCGCGGTGCCGCCGCAGCCGCTGCACGTGGCCGGTGTGCTGACCGGCGCCCGCCGCGGGCCGGGCGCCGCCGCGGACGGCTTCGCCCGCGAGGCGGAGCCGGTGCTGTGGGCGGACGCCGTGGACGCCGCCCGCACGGTGGCGGCCGCCCTGGGGGTGGACGTCGTCGTCGAGGCCGCGCGGCACGCCCCGTGGCACCCGGGCCGCTGCGCCCGGGTGAGCACCCGCGCGGGCCACCTCGTCGGTCACGCCGGCGAGCTGCACCCGGCGGCTCTGGAGGCCCTGGAGCTGCCCGCGCGCACCGCGGCCTTCGAGCTGGACCTGGACGTCCTGCTGGCGCAGGTGGGCTCGAGCCCGCAGGTCGGTGCCCTGTCGGGCTACCCGGCGGCCACCCAGGACGTCGCGCTCGTCGTGGACGCCGCGGTGCCCGCCGCCCGGGTGGAGGAGGCGCTGCGCGCCGGTGCCGGCGGGCTGCTGGAGGACATCCACCTGTTCGACGTCTACACCGGCGCCCAGGTGGGGGAGGGCCGCAAGTCGCTCGCCTACGCGTTGCGCTTCCGCGCGCCGGACCGCACGCTGACGGCCGAGGAGGCCGGTGCGGCCCGCGACGCCGCGGTGGCCGAGGCGGCCCGGCGGACGGAGGCGGTGCAGCGTGCCTGAGGGTGTGCTCGAGGACGTGCCCGGGGGCTCGCGGGAGCGGATGGCCCTGGTGACCGGCGCCAGCCGCGGCATCGGGCGCGAGCTGGTGCTGGGGCTCGCGCGCGCCGGCTGGGCGGTCGGGGCCCTGGCCCGGGACGCGGTGGCGCTCGACCAGGTCGTGGAGGAGGTGACCGTCGCCGGCGGGCGGGCGGTCGCCACGCCGGTCGACGTCACGGACGACCACGCCGTGGCCGCCGCGGTGCACGCCCTGGAGGCGGAGCTGGGCGCCACGAGCCTGCTGGTCAACTGCGCCGGGCGCATCGAGGCCGACGAGGCGGTGCCGTGGGAGGCCGACCCGGACGAGGTGCGCCGGGTCCTGGAGGCCAACGTGCTCGGGCCGCTGCACCTGGTGCGCGCGGTGGTGCCGGGCATGGTCGCCCGTGGCGGCGGCCGGGTGGTGGACCTCAGCTCGGGCGCGGCGCACAAGGACTCGCCCCGGCACGCCGGGTACGCCGCGAGCAAGGCGGCGCTGTTCCGGCTCGGCGGGGCGCTGACCGCCGCGGGGCGCGAGCACGGTGTGCTGGCCTTCGAGCTGGCGCCCGGCGTCGTGCGCACGGCGATGTCCACCTCCATGGCCCAGCACGCCGAGCGCACCGAGTGGACCGACCCCGCCGAGGTGGTGGCGCTGGTGCTGGCCATCGGGCGCGGTGAGCTCGACGCGTGGGCGGGTCGGCTGGTGCGCGCGGGAACGGACACGCCGGCCTCGCTGGCGGCCGCGGCGCGCGCGGGCCTGCCCGACCGGGCCCGCTGCCTGGACCTGCTGCCGTACGGGCCCGAGGACCCGCTCGCCTGACCTCCGCTGCATGGCTACGCGGCAGCGTGTATGGTCATGCGCATGGAGACGGACAGGCGGCTGAAGGTCGCCGTCGCGGGGGCCAGCGGCTACGCCGGCGGCGAGCTGCTGCGGCTGCTGCTGCAGCACCCCCACGTGGAGATCGGCGCCCTCACCGGCGCCTCCAACGCCGGCACGGCGCTCGGCGAGCTGCAGCCGCACCTGCTGCCGCTGGCCGGGCGCGTGCTGCAGCCCACCACCGCCGAGGTCCTCGCCGGGCACGACGTGGTCTTCCTCGCCCTGCCGCACGGGCACTCCGCGGCCGTGGCCGCCGAGCTGGGCGAGGACGTCCTCGTCGTGGACTGCGGCGCCGACCACCGGCTGACCGACCCCGCGCAGTGGCAGCGCTTCTACGGCTCCGAGCACGCCGGCAGCTGGCCCTACGGCCTGCCCGAGCTGCCGCTGGCCGGCGGCGGCAGGCAGCGCGAGCGCCTCGCCGGTGCCCGTCGCGTCGCCGTGCCCGGTTGCTACCCCACGAGCGTCAGCCTGGCCCTGGCGCCCGGGTTCGCCGCCGGCCTGCTGGCCGGCGAGGACGTCGTCGTGGTCGCTGCCTCCGGCACCTCCGGCGCCGGCAAGAGCCTCAAGCCGCACCTGCTGTCGGCGGAGGTCATGGGCTCGATGAGCCCGTACGGCGTCGGCGGCGGTCACCGGCACACCCCCGAGATCGAGCAGAACCTCGCGCTCGCGGCGGGCGGGCCGGTCTCGGTGTCGTTCACCCCCACGCTCGCGCCGATGCCGCGCGGCATCCTGGCCACCTGCACGGCGAGGCTCGCGCCCGGCGTCGCGGCCGGGGACGTGCGCGCCGCCTGGGAGGCGGCGTACGCGGACGAGCCGTTCGTGCACCTGCTGCCCGAGGGGCGCTGGCCGTCCACCGCGGCGGTGCTGGGCGGCAACGCCGCGGTGCTGCAGCTGGCCGTGGACGAGCACGCCGGGCGCGTCGTCGTCGTGTCCGCCCTCGACAACCTGACCAAGGGAACCGCCGGAGGAGCCGTGCAGAGCGTCAACGTCGCCCTCGGGCTGGACGAGACCACCGGGCTGAGCGCCGCGGGGGTGGCGCCGTGAGCGTCACCGCCCCCGCCGGTTTCCGCGCCGCGGGCGTCACCGCCGGGCTCAAGCCCAGCGGCCGGCCCGACGTCGCCCTCGTCGTCAACGACGGCCCGCTCGACGCGGGCGCGGCCGTCTACACCTCCAACCGCTGCAAGGCGCACCCGGTGCTGTGGAGCGAGCGCGCCAGCGCCGACGGGCACCTGCGCGCGGTCGTGCTGAACTCCGGCGGCGCCAACTGCTTCACCGGGCCGCAGGGGTTCCGGACCACCCACGCCACCGCCGAGCTGGTCGGTGAGCTGGCCGGGTGCGGCGCCGCCGACGTGGTCGTCTGCTCCACCGGCCTCATCGGGGTCCCGCTGCCCCGCGAGGAGCTGCTCGCCGGGGTGCGCGCCGCCCACGCGGCCCTGTCCACCGAGGGCGGCACGGACGCTGCCACGGCCGTCATGACCACCGACACCGTCTCGAAGCAGGCGATCGCCGAAGGGGCGGGTTTCACCGTCGGCGGCCTGGCCAAGGGAGCGGGCATGCTGGCTCCCGGTCTGGCGACGATGCTCGTGGTGCTCACCACCGACGCGGTCGCCGAACCGGCCGACCTCGACCGGGCGCTGCGGGCCGCCACCCGCACCACGTTCGACCGGGTGGACTCCGACGGGTGCATGTCCACCAACGACACCGTCGTGCTGCTGGCCAGCGGCGCCTCCGGCACCCGCCCCGGGCCGGCGGAGCTGGACGCCGCGGTGCACCGCGTCTGCGCCGACCTGGCACGGATGCTCGTCGCCGACGCCGAGGGCGCCGACCACGACATCGCCGTGGAGGTCGTGGGCGCCGCCAGCGAGGACGACGCCGTCGAGGTGGGGCGCTCCGTCGCCCGCAACAACCTCTTCAAGGCCGCGGTCTTCGGCAAGGACCCCAACTGGGGTCGCGTCCTGGCCGCCGTCGGCACCACGTCCGCCGAGTTCGACCCGCAGGCCCTCGACGTCAGCCTCAACGGGGTGCCCGTCTGCGTGGGCGGTGCTCCCGGTGCCGACCCCGCGCAGGTCGACCTCGCACCCCGCGAGGTGCGGGTCCTGATCGACCTGCACGCCGGTGAGCACGCCGCCACGGTCTGGACCAACGACCTCACCCACGCCTACGTCCACGAGAACAGCGCCTACTCGACATGAGCGACCTGACGACCCTGACGGCGGAGGACAAGGCGGGCGTGCTCGTCGAGGCCCTGCCGTGGCTGCAGAGGTGGCACGGCGCCCTCGTCGTGCTCAAGTACGGCGGCAACGCCATGGTGGACGACGAGCTCAAGCGCGCCTTCGCCGAGGACGTGGTGTTCCTGCGCACCGCGGGGCTGCGTCCGGTCGTCGTGCACGGCGGCGGGCCGCAGATCTCCGCGATGCTGCAGCGCCTGGACATCCCCAGCGAGTTCCGCGGCGGGCTGCGCGTGACGACGCCGGAGGCGATGGACGTCGTGCGCATGGTCCTCGTCGGCCAGGTGGGCCGTGAGCTCGTCGGGCTGCTCAACGCCCACGGGCCCCTGGCCGTCGGGCTGTCGGGGGAGGACGCCGGGCTGCTGCGCGCCCGCCGCCGCGGGGCCGTCGTCGACGGCGAGCCCGTCGACGTCGGCCTGGTCGGCGACGTCGTCGGCGTGGACCCGGCCGCGGTGAACGACCTGCTCGCCGCCGGGCGCATCCCCGTCATCTCCACCATCGCCCCCGAGGTCGACGACGACGGCGAACCGGTGCCCGGCTCGGTCCTCAACGTCAACGCCGACACCGCCGCCTCGGCGATCGCCGTCGCCCTGGGGGCGCAGAAGTTCGTCGTCATGACCGACGTCGCCGGGCTGTACGCGGACTGGCCGAACCGCGACTCGCTCGTCAGCGAGATCGACGCCGGGGAGCTGGAGCGCCTGCTGCCGTCCCTGGAGTCGGGCATGGTGCCCAAGATGGAGGCGTGCCTGCGCGCGGTGCGCGGCGGCGTCCCCCGCGCCACGGTCATCGACGGCCGGCTGGCGCACTCGGTCCTGCTGGAGGTCTTCACCACCTCCGGCAACGGCACGATGGTCGTGCCGTGAACCCCGCGGGAGGCGGAGCTGTGGACGCAGCGGTGGCGCGCGAGGAACGGGCCGAGGCCCTGCCCGTGACGGAGGGCGGCGCCGCGGCGTGGCTGCAGCGCTACTCCTCCTCGATCATGGGCACCTACGGCACCCCCCAGCGGGTGCTGGTGCGCGGTGAGGGCTGCCACGTCTGGGACGCCGACGGCAACCGCTACCTGGACCTGCTCGCCGGCATCGCCACGAACGCCCTGGGCCACGCGCACCCGCTGCTGGTCTCTGCGGTCACGTCCCAGCTGACCACGCTCGGGCACGTGTCGAACTTCTTCGCCACGGCCCCGCAGATCGCCCTCGCCGAACGGCTGCTCAGCATCTCCCGCGCTCCCGAGGGGTCACGGGTGTTCTTCTGCAACTCCGGCGCCGAGGCCAACGAGGCCGCGTTCAAGATGGCCCGGCGCACCGGCCGCCCGAAGGTCGTCGCCGCCGTGGACGCCTTCCACGGGCGCACGATGGGCGCGCTCGCCCTGACCTCCAAGGAGGCGTACCGCGCCCCCTTCGAGCCGCTGCCCGGCGGGGTGGAGTTCGTCCCCTACGGCGACGTCGGCGCCCTGGGCCGCGCCGTGGACGGGGCGACCGCCGCGGTGTTCCTCGAACCCGTGCAGGGCGAGGGCGGCGTCACCCCCGCACCGGACGGCTACCTCGCCGCCGCCCGCCGCATCACCGCCGACCACGGCGCCCTCCTCGTCCTGGACGAGGTGCAGACCGGTGTCGGCCGCACGGGGGAGTGGTTCGCGCACCAGCAGCCGCGCCACGCCGGCGTCGTGCCCGACGTCGTCACGGTCGCCAAGGGTCTCGGCGGGGGCGTTCCCGTCGGTGCCGCCGTCGCCTTCGGCACCCACAACGCCGCGCTGCTCGGTGCCGGTCAGCACGGCACCACCTTCGGCGGCAACCCCGTCGCCGCCGCGGCGGGCCTGGCGACCCTGCACGCGATCGAGCGCGACGGGCTGCTCGCGAACGTGCGTGCCGTCGGTGCTCACCTGCGCGAGGGGATCGCGGCCCTGGAGCACCCGCTCGTCGCCGGTGTGCGCGGCGAGGGACTGCTGCTGGGCATCGCCCTGGCCGAGCCCGTGGCTCCGGCCGCCGTGCAGGCGGCGCTCGCCCGGGGGTTCATCGTCAACGCCGTGCGCCCGGACACCATCCGCCTGGCCCCTCCGCTCGTGCTCACCCCAGCCCTGGCGGACACCTTCCTGCACGCCCTGCCCACCGTGCTCGACGCCGCCCGAAACCCCGCGGAGGACTCGTGACCACTCGCCACTTCCTCGCCGACGACGACCTCAGCCCCACCGAGCAGGCGGAGGTCCTGGCGCTCGCCGCGCGGCTGAAGGCCGACCGCTGCGCCGAGCGCCCGCTGGAGGGCCCGCGCACCGTCGCCCTGCTCTTCGACAAGCCCTCCACCCGCACCCGCGTCTCGTTCAGCGTCGGCGTCGCCGAGCTCGGCGGCTCCCCCCTCGTCATCGACGCCTCCGGTTCCCAGCTGGGCCGCGGCGAACCGGTCGCGGACACCGCCCGCGTCCTGGAGCGGCAGGTCGCCGCGATCGTGTGGCGCACCTTCGCGCAGTCCCGGCTGGAGGAGATGGCCGCGCACTCGCGCGTACCGGTGGTGAACTCCCTCAGCGACGACTACCACCCCTGCCAGATCCTCGCGGACCTGCAGACGATCGCGGAGCACAAGGGCCGTCTGGCCGGGCTGACGATGGCCTACCTCGGCGACGGGGCGAACAACATGGCCCACTCCTACGCCCTGGGCGGCGCCACCGCCGGCCTGCACGTGCGCATCGCCACCCCCGCCACCGACCTGCCCGACGCGGCGATCGTGGAACGCGCCCGCGCGGTGGCCGCCGACACCGGCGGCTCCGTCACCGTCACCGAGGACCCCCGCGCGGCCGCCACCGGCGCCGACGTCGTCGTCACCGACACCTGGATCAGCATGGGGCAGGAGGGGCTGGACGCCGCCGACCGCCTCCAGCGGTTCACCCCCTACGCGGTGACGCCGGAGCTGGTGGCGCTGGCCGACCCCGCCGCGATCGTCCTGCACTGCCTGCCGGCGTACCGCGGCAAGGAGATCGCCGCCGAGGTCCTCGACGGCCCGCAGTCGGTCGTCTGGGACGAGGCGGAGAACCGTCTGCACGCACAGAAGGCCCTGCTCGTCTGGCTGCTCGCGAACTCGCGGTGAGCACGGCGGCGGGCACGGGCACCAAGGCGTTCCGGCACGCCCGGATCGCTGCGCTGCTGGCGCGCTGGCCGGTGCGCTCGCAGACGGAGCTCGCCGCGCACCTCGCCGAGGAGGGCGTCGCGGTCACCCAGGCGACCCTCTCGCGAGACCTCGTGGAGCTCGGGGCGGTGAAGGTCCGCGACGGCGACCGCGGCCTGGTGTACGCCCTGCCGGCCGAGGGTGGCGACCGCACCCCGCGCAGCGGCGTCGCCCAGGAGGTGCTGGACGCGCGCCTGGCCCGGTGGTGCGAGGAGCTGCTCGTCTCCGCCGAGGCGTCGGCGAACCTCGTGGTCCTGCGCACCCCGCCGGGGGCGGCGCAGTTCCTCGCCAGCGCGATCGACCACTCCGTCATGCCCGCCCTCCTGGGCACCATCGCCGGCGACGACACCGTCCTCGTCATCGCCCGCGAACCCCTCGGCGGCGAGGCCGTCGCGGCGCGCTTCCTCGCCCTGGCCCGCCGCGAGGACGTCCCCACCACGGCCCGACCGGACCACCACGACGAAGGAGAGACCCCGTGACCGAGCAGCGGCTGCACGAGCAGGCGGAGAAGGGGTTGTGGGGGGCCAGGTTCGCCAGCGGCCCCGCGCAGGCGATGGCCGCCCTGTCGAAGTCCACGCACTTCGACTTCCGCCTGGCCAGCCACGACCTGGCCGGCTCGCGGGCCCACGCCCGCGTGCTGCACCGCGCCGGGCTCCTCGACGACGACACCCTGCGTGCGCTGCTGGCGGGCATCGACGGGCTGGAGGCGGACGTCCTGTCCGGCGCGTTCACCCCTGCCGAGGACGACGAGGACGTGCACTCCGCCCTGGAGCGGGCCCTGGTGGAGCGCGTGGGCCCGGACGTCGGCGGCCGGCTGCGCGCGGGGCGCTCGCGCAACGACCAGATCGCCACCCTGCTGCGGATGTTCCTGCGCGAGCACGCGCGCCTCGTCGCCGACGGGGTGCTCGACGTCGTGGAGGCGCTCGTGCAGCAGGCCGCGGCCCACCCCGGTGCCGCGATGCCGGGGCGCACCCACCTGCAGCACGCCCAGCCGGTGCTCCTGGCGCACCACCTGCTGGCGCACGCCTGGCCCCTGCTGCGCGACGTGCAGCGGTTGCGGGACTGGGACGAGCGGGCCGCCGTCTCCCCGTACGGCTCCGGCGCGCTGGCGGGCTCCTCCCTGGGCCTGGACCCGCAGGCCGTCGCCGAGGAACTGGGCTTCACCCGCAGCGTGGAGAACTCCATCGACGGCACCGCTGCGCGCGACGTCGCCGCGGAGTTCGCGTTCGTCGCCGCGATGATCGGCGTCGACCTGTCGCGGATCTCCGAGGAGGTGATCCTCTGGGCGACGAAGGAGTTCTCCTTCGTGACGCTGCACGACGCCTGGTCCACGGGGTCGAGCATCATGCCGCAGAAGAAGAACCCCGACGTCGCGGAGCTGGCGCGAGGCAAGGCGGGGCGCCTCATCGGCGACCTCACCGGTCTGATGAGCACCCTCAAGGGGCTGCCGCTGGCGTACAACCGGGACCTGCAGGAGGACAAGGAACCGGTCTTCGACGCCGTCGACACCCTCGAGGTCCTGCTGCCCGCGGTCGCCGGCATGGTCGGCACCCTGCGCTTTCACACCGAGCGGATGGCGGCTCTCGCGCCGCAGGGCTTCGCGCTGGCCACGGACATCGCCGAGTGGCTGGTCCGGCAGGGTGTCCCGTTCCGCGAGGCGCACCACGTCGCGGGCGCGTGCGTGCGCCGCTGCGAGGAGCTGAGCGAGGTGGAGGACCGTTCCGTGGAGCTGTGGGACCTCACGGACGCGGACCTGGCGACCGTCTCCCCGCACCTGACGCCGGAGGTGAAGGACGTCCTGAGCGTGGACGGCTCGCTCGCCTCGCGGGACGCCGTGGGCGGTACCGCCCCCGTGCGCGTGGCCGAGCAGCTGGAGCGGGCCCGCGCAGTCCTGGCGGACCACCGGGCGTGGGCGCGTCCGTGACGGCGCTGCCGCGGGAGTTCTTCGCCCGCGATGTGCTCGAGGTCGCCCGCGACCTCCTGGGGCGCGTGGTCCGCCACGAGACCCCCGAGGGTGTGGTCGCCGTCCGCCTGACGGAGGTGGAGGCGTACGCGGGGGAGGCCGATCCCGGCTCGCACGCCTTCCGCGGTCGCACGCCGCGCACCGAGGTGATGTTCGGCCCGGCCGGTCACGCGTACGTGTACTTCTCCTACGGCATGCACTGGTGCGTGAACCTGGTCACCGGTCGGGAGGGCGCCGCGTCGGCGGTGCTGCTGCGGGCCGGTGAGGTCGTCGACGGGCTCGAGCTGGCGCGGGAGCGCCGGCGTGCGGCTCGGCGGGACGCGGACCTGGCGCGCGGGCCGGCGCGGCTGACGCAGGCGCTCGCGATCTCCCGGGAGCAGGGCGGCGCCGACGTGTGCACCGGTGGTCCGTTGCAGGTCCTGGCGGGGGAGCCGGTCCCGGACGCGGCGGTGTCCTGGGGGCCGCGCGTCGGCGTCGCCGGTGACGGCGCACCCACCCCGTGGCGCACGTGGGTGACGGGGGAGCCGACCGTCTCCGCCTACCGCGCCGCGGTACCGCGTCGACCTCGGCGCCCCTGATCGGGCAGGCTGTGGTCCGGCGGGGCGAACGGCGCCCCGCCGAGGAGATGAGGAGAGCCGAGTCGTGAGCGACGTCTGGGACGAACTGCAGTGGCGGGGCCTGGTGGCGCAGTCCACCGACGAGGCCGCGCTGCGTCAGGCCCTGCAGACGGGGCCGCTCACGTACTACGTGGGCTTCGACCCGACCGCGGCCAGCTTGCACGTCGGTCACCTGGTGCAGGTGCTCACCGCGAGGCGCCTGCAGCAGGCCGGCCACAAGCCGCTGATCCTGGTCGGGGGTGCCACGGGTCTGGTGGGTGACCCGCGCCCGAGCGCGGAGCGGACCATGAACGACCCGGACACGGTGGCCGGGTGGGTGGGGCGTCTGCAGGCGCAGATCGCCCCGTTCCTGGACTTCACCGGCCCGGCGGCGGCCACCATGGTCAACAACCTGGACTGGACCGCGTCGATGTCCGCGATCGAGTTCCTGCGGGACGTGGGCAAGCACTTCAGCGTCAACCGCATGCTGGACCGCGAAGCGGTGGCCAAGCGCCTGGCCAGCACGGGCATCAGCTTCACCGAGTTCGCGTACGTGCTGCTGCAGTCCAACGACTACCTGCAGCTGCACCGCCGGCACGGGTGCTCGCTGCAGCTGGGCGGCTCGGACCAGTGGGGCAACATCACCGCCGGTGCTGAGCTGGTGCGACGCGTGGACGGGCAGGTGGTGCACGCGCTGGCGACCCCGCTGCTGACCAAGGCGGACGGCACGAAGTTCGGCAAGACCGAGTCCGGGGCGGTGTGGCTGGACGCGGAGCTGACCAGCCCGTACGCCTTCTACCAGTTCTGGCTCAACGCGGAGGACTCCCAGGTCGAGGGCTACCTGAAGGCGTTCTCCTTCCGCAGCCGGGAGGAGATCACCGAACTCGGCCGCCAGGCCCGTGAGGCGCCCAAGGCGCGTGCCGCCCAGCGGGCGTTGGCCCACGACGTGACGGCTCTGGTGCACGGCGAGCAGGCCGTGCGCGCGGTCGAGGAGGCCTCCGCCGCCCTCTTCGGCGGCTCGGGCCTGTCCGGTGTCGACGAGCGCACGCTGGCCGGTGCCCTGGCCGAGTTGCCCACCGCGGCACCCGACTCCCTTGACGTGTCGATCGCGCAGCTGCTGGCCGAGACCGGGCTGGCGCCCAGCCGCAGCGCGGCCAGGCGCACGATCGCTGAGGGGGGTGCGTACGTGAACAACACCAAGGTCACGGACACCGACGCCACCCTGGCCGACGTCGTGAGCGGCACCGAAGCCGGCGCTTCGCTGCTGCACGGGCGCTACGCGGTCCTGCGCCGCGGCCGCAAGTCCCTCGCAGCGATCGCATTCTCGTTGCCGCAGTAGGCGATCCGCCACCGCCCCGCTGCGGATTTGGTGATTGGGGCGGTGGCGGCGTACTGTTCTTCCTGTCGCCGGGACGAGGCGGCCGCCGGGCCTGGAAGGGTGCGGGGGCTGGTCGCGGTCTGGTGGCGCCGGAAGTGTGAGCGGGAACAAGTTGAAGTCTGGCTTGGTTCCTGGTTACAGTGGGAAAGTTGCCCCTGTTTCGGTGGCCCTCGCGAGGGGGTCGTCGGTCGGGGTGCGTCCGGTTCTTGAGAACTCAACAGTGTGCCAAGTGTTGATGCCAAATCAATCAACCCCGTAAGGCACCTTCCTTTTCTGGGGGGTGTTGGGGATTCCTTTGGTGTTGTTCCCGTTCGTGTCCTCGCCAGGGCGCGGGCGGGTTTCGAGATCAGAGGTCAAACTGGGCAGGTCAATGAATCTGGTGCGTCACCGGCTGGAGGGTTCGTCCTTCGTGTGCCGGTGGGGTGTCTATGGTTTTTTCGACGGAGAGTTTGATCCTGGCTCAGGACGAACGCT
>NZ_JBBBEM010000012.1:0-69068 GCF_037154035.1 Kineococcus sp. G2
GCCCTGCGTCGGCGGCGGGCGCGGGCGCGGGGACGGTGCCGGGCGCGCTGCCGGGGGCGGTCGGCGCAGCCGGCGGCAGCGTCGCCCCGCCGTGCACCCGCTGCAGCAGCCCCTCGGCGGCGAGCTGCTCGATGTCGCGCCGCAGCGTGATCGCCGTGACGCCCAGCTCGTCGACGAGCTCGGAGATGCGGACGGTGCCGTGCCGGCGCAGCACGTCGAGCACCTGCGCCCTGCGGGTCGCCGGCAGCAGCCGGCGGTTCTCGGTGACGCTCACGGTCCCACCTCCACGTGCAGGTCGAAGGAGCCGGCGGCCGGCGGGTCGGTCAGCTCGAGCACCAGGCGCAGGAGCCGCTCCCCCCAGGCGTCGGCGAGGAGGGGGTCGTCCAGCACGCGCTCCTCCAGCCGGGCGCGGGCCGCCGCCGCTCCCCAGTGCAGGACGACCGTACCCGCGCCCCGCGGCCCGGCGACCACGGCGCGGCCGGGTTCCAGCGAGGTCACCTCGCCGGCGAGCACCCAGTGCAGCCGCGTCGGCCCCGTGCTCGTGACCGTGCCCGCCGCGGGCCGCAGCCGCCAGGTGTCGGTGACGCGGACGCGGCCGGTGGCCCGGTGCAGCACGGCGGTGCGCCGCCAGGACTCCACGCCGGCGTCCTGCGGGTACGCCCCCGACAGCTCCAGGCCCAGGCAGGCGCTCTCGTCGTCGGCGGTGGCCACGACGTGCGAGGCGGTGCGGTCGCGGCCGGGCAGCTGCTCGTGGCCGCGCACCACCGGCACGCTGTGCCAGCCGCTCCGCAGCGGCCACAGCGTGTACCGGTCGGGGCCGAAGGTGACGGCCGTGTACGTGGGGCGGCCGGGGTCCACCAGCACGGGCACCCCCCGGGCGGCGACGACGACCTCGCCCACGTCGAGGTGGTTGTGGTGCTCGCCGTTGTGGCCGCCCTTGACGGCCAGCACGACGCGGGAGTCCCCGGCGGCCGGGCGGGCCAGCAGCACCTGCGTGGACGGCAGCCACACGTCCCGCTCCAGCACCGGGGTGGCAGGTTCCGCGGCGCACCAGGCGGGGTCCGTCACGGCCCGCAGCAGCCGGCCCAGCCCGGGCGCCTCCGTCGCGGCGGGCAGGCCCGGCGCGCGGTGCGAGGCGGCCAGGGCCACCGCCCCGGGCACGTCCAGGCGCCGGCCCCACCGGTGCAGCACCTCCCACGGCAGGTCGTCGCCGGGCCGGGCCGGGGCGTCGGCGAGGCTCAGGTACCAGGGACCGCCCAGGTGCATCCGGTGCGGGAACGCGACGACCTCGCGCAGCGGGGCGATCCCCGTGGCGTCCAGCGCCCCGCCCGTGGCGTGCTCCAGCAGCTCGAGCAGCTCCAGCAGCCGGGCTGCCCCGTTCCACCAGTACCCGAACCCCTCGTCGATCGCCCCGTCGGCCGGCAGGGACGCCGCGTAGCGGTCGACGTCGGCGATCGCGGAGGCGACGAGCCCGGCGCGCGCCCCGGCGTCGTCGACGAGGACGAGCGCGGCGGTGACGACGTCGCCGAGGATCCACGGGTTCCAGTTGTGCACGTCGCCGTCCAGGCCGAGCCAGTGCCAGTCCCGGCGGGCGCGGTACGGGTCGAGCACGCGCGTGCGCACCTCGTGCTCGACGCGGGCGCGCAGGCCCGGGGAGCGCTCCTCCAGCGCCTCGCCGAGCAGGTGCAGCGTCCACGCCAGCTGGGCGGCGACCTCACCGGCGCCGAGGTCGAGGTACGGGTCGGTGACGGTGGGCAGCACGGAGCCGTGCCGGGAGCGGGTGTCGTCGTGGGCGGGCCAGCACCAGGTGCTCTGCTCGCACAGCAGGACGACCCCGTCGAGCACCTCGTCGAGCCAGCGGTCCTGGAGCGTCGCCGCGGCCGCCAGCACGGCGCGGGACAGGCGGTGCTGGCGGGCGAAGACGGCCGTCTCGTAGCCGACGCGGTCGCCGTCGCGCCAGTACCGCGCGAAGCCGGAGGCCGTGGGCTGCGGCCAGGGTGCGGTGAGGTCAGCGCGGGCGCGCTCGAGGAGGGCGCGCACGGTCGCGGCGTCGGCGGCGCCGGGCGGCCGCGCGCCCTCGGGTCCCTCCGCCGCTCCGGTCCCGTCCGCGCCGGGCAGCCGCCACACCCCGCGCTCGGCGGCGCTCGCCACCGGCAGCGCCAGGTGCGGCGGGCGCAGCAGCCCCTGCAGCGTGCCGGCACCGGCGGTGTCACCCCACGCGCGCAGCAGGGGGCCGGGTGCGGGCGCGCCCGGGGACGGTGGAGCCGGTGGGGCGCTGGGGATCGTCACGGGCGGGCTCCTCGTCGAGCGGGGTGACTGCGTTGCTGATCGGAAATGATCGTAACAGCGAGTCGAATCAAAATAGTGCTTGACGGGGCGGGAAAGAGCGCAGTTGACTCTCCGCATCGCACAGAAGCGATCCCGAACGATCCTCACTCCGGCGCGCACCCCCACCGCACTGCCGTCGCCGGCGCACCGACCTCCGACGACGAAGGACCGCCGTGCCCGCTCCCGATCGACCCCACGCGCTGCTGGTCATGGACCGGCGGACCTTCGCGCTGCAGTTCCGCGAGCCGGAGCTGCAGCGGCTCGCCGGCCTCGCCGAGCTCGGCGACCCGGTGTGGACGGCGGAGCTCGACAGCCCCGCGGCGCACCGGCGGCTCGCCCGGGCCGACGTGCTGCTCACCTCCTGGGGGGCTCCCGCCCTCACCGCGGAACGCCTCGCGCGGGCACCCCGGCTGCGCGCCGTCCTGCACGCCGCCGGCAGCGTGCGCGGCCTGGTGGACGAGGAGGTGTTCCGCCGCGGGATCGCCGTGAGCACCGCCGCCGACGTCAACGCCGTGCCCGTGGCCGAGTACACGCTCGCGGCGATCATCATGGCCGGCAAGAAGGTGCCCTTCCTCGCCGCGGACGGGCGCACCCTGCCCGCCGCCTGGCACGAGGTGCTGCACCGGGAGGACCTGTCGAACCGCGGCCGCACCGTCGTCGTCGTCGGCTTCTCCCGGATCGGGCGGCGCGTCGTTCGGATGCTGCGGGTCCTCGACACCGCGGCGGTGCTCGTCGTCGACCCGCACGCCGACCCGGCCGCCGTGCGCGCCGCCGGCGGTGAGGTCGCCGAGCTCGACGACGCGCTGCGCCGCGCGGACATCGTCTCGCTGCACGCACCGGCCCTGCCGGAGACGCGGCACATGATCGGCGCGCGTGAACTGGACCTGCTGCCCCGCGGCGCCACGCTCGTGAACACCGCCCGCGGGAGCCTCGTCGACCACGACGCGCTGCTCGTCGCCTGCGCCGCGGGCCACGTCGACGCGATCCTCGACGTCACCGAACCCGAACCCCTGCCCGCCGGGCACCCGCTGCTGCACCTGCCGAACGTCGTGGTCACCCCGCACGTCGCCGGTTCCCTCGGTTCCGAGACGCGGCGCCTGACGCACCACGCCCTCGACGAGCTGGAGGCGTGGGCGGCGGGGCGGCCCCTGAGCACACCGGTCACCGCCGAGGCGACGGCGGTGAGCGCGTGAGCGCGCGGACCGCGGGAACCGCGCCGCGCACCGCCGGCGCCGGTCGCGGCTGGGACCGGGCGCGGTGGGCGGAGTTCGCCGACGGGCTCCTCCTGGCGGTGCGCCCGCACGCCTCCGCGGACCACGCCCGCATCACCCCGCCCGGCGGGCCGGGCGGGTACGGCACCGACGTCGACGGCCTGGAGGGTTTCGCCCGCACGTTCCTCACCGCGGGTTTCCGCCTCGCCGGCGAGCGCGGTGCGGACCCGCTGGACCTGGCCGGGTGGTACGCGCAGGGCATCGCCGCCGGAACCGACCCGGACAACCCGGACCGCTGGGTGCGCCTGCCCGAGCACGGCCAGGCCAAGGTCGAGGCCGCCTCGATCGCCCTGGTGCTCGACCTCACCCGCCCCTGGTTCTGGGACCGCCTCGACCCGCGCGTGCAGGAGCAGGTCGTGGACTGGCTCGCCCCCGCCGTGGGCGACCAGACGTACCCCCGCATCAACTGGGTGTGGTTCCGCCTGGTCGTGCAGACGTTCCTGCGCTCGGTGGGCGGCCCCCACTCCCTGGACGACATGGCCGACGACCTCGCCACCCACGACACGTTCCTGCGCGAGGACGGCTGGATCTGCGACGGCGCGGAACGCTCCTACGACCACTACGCCGGCTGGGCGCTGCACCTCTACCCGACGCTGTGGGCCCGCATGGCCGGCGCCGCCGACCTCGCCGCCGGTCGTCGCGACGCGGATCGCGAGCGGCTGGACCGGTTCCTCCAGGACGCCGTGCACCTCGTCGGCGGCGACGGGTCCCCGCTGATCCAGGGCCGCAGCCTGATCTACCGGTTCGCCGCCGCGGCGCCGTTCTGGGTCGGCGCCCTCGCCGAGGTGCCCTCGGTGCGCCCGGGGCTGCTGCGCCGCGCGGCCTCCGCCGTCGTCGGCCACTTCGCCGAGAACGGCGTGCCCGACGAGCGCGGCCTGCTCACCCAGGGCTGGCACGGCGAGTGGCGGCAGCTCTCCCAGGCCTACTCCGGGCCGGGTTCCCCGTACTGGGCCAGCAAGGGACTGCTGGGCCTGGCCCTGCCGGCGGAGCACCCGGTGTGGACCGCCGAGGAGGAACCCCTCCCCGTCGAGGTCGCCGACACCGCGCTCACCGTGCGCGCCGCCGGCTGGCTCGTGACGACGACCCGCACCGACGGGGTCGTCCGGGTGGCGAACCACGGCACCGACCACGCCCGGCCCGGCGACGAGGTCGGGGACTCCCCGCTGTACGCGCGCCTGGGCTACTCCACCGCCACCGGCCCCCTGCTGGACGCGGACGCCTGGCGCGAACCCCTCGAGCAGTCCGTCGTGCTCGTCGACGCCGCCGGCCGCCGCTCGCACCGCGCGGGTTTCACCACCCTGCCGGGCACCGGTGCCGCACCGACGCGCGGCGGAGGGGACGCCCCCGCAGCGCTGGTCGCCGGCTCGCGCGCCGCGGCGCACTGGCTGGAACCCGGACCGGACGCACGGCACGGCTCCGGCCTGCGCGGCACCGCCGCGCCCGCGGGGACGGTCACCACCGTGTCCCTGGTGCGCGGGGCGTGGGAGGTGCGCTTCGTGCGCGTCGACGCCCCCGCCGGGGGCGCCGTGGAGGTCCAGGTCGGCGGGTGGGCGCTCGCGGCGGTCGAACCCCCGGCCGCCGGGATCACCGCACCGGCCGGAGCGCCGGAGGGCGCCCCGGCCGCGACGGTGAGCACCGACCGGCTCACGTCCACCCTCGTCGCCCTCGAGGGCGCGAGCGGTGCGCAGGTGGTGCGGCGCGAGGACGCGTCACCGCTGGGCGCGCACGCGGCGGTGCCCGTGCTGCGCGCGCCGGTGCGGGCCGGCACGTGGCTCGTCGCCGCAGCGGCCCTGGCCGGTTCCCCGGCCGGGGCCGGCAGGACCCCCCGACTGGCGCGGGGGGAGGGCGCCCACGTGGACGTCACGTGGGCGGACGGGGCGCGCACGAGCGTGGCGCTGCCCGACGACGAGGACGCGGACGTCCCGTCGACGCACACCGACGGCGTCCAGCGACCCGTCGGACGAGAGGAGACGCGATGAAGCGCAGGACTCTGCACGCCCTGGCCGCCACGACGGCGGCGAGCCTGCTGCTCGCCGGCTGCGGCGGCGGCAGCGAAGCGGCCCAGAACGAGCCCTTCGACCCGGACGAGCCCGTCACCCTGACGGTGTCGGTGTGGAACCTGGCGGGGACCCCCGAGTTCCAGGCGCTGTTCGACGCCTACCAGGAGGCCCGCCCCAACGTCACGATCGAACCGGTCGACATCCTCGCCGACGACTACCCGACGAAGGTGACGACGATGCTCGCCGGTGGAGACTCCACCGACGTCATCGCCGTCAAGAGCCTCATGGACTACTCGAAGTTCTCCACCGCGGGGCAGCTGCAGGACGTCACCGAGCTCGCCGAGGGCGCGGGCGACCTGGGCGGCCTGGACGCCTACGAGCAGGACGGGACGTACTTCGCCCTGCCGTACCGGCAGGACTTCTGGGTGAACTACTACAACAAGGGCATCTTCGACGCGGTGGGCGAGGAGTACCCGGCCGACCTCACCTGGGACGAGTACGTCGACCTCGCGCAGCGCATCACCGAGAAGGCGGCCGCGGCGGGGATCGAGCCCGCCGAGGGCACCAAGACCTACGGGACGTTCACCCAGCCGTGGCGCTCCGCGGTCGGCGCCATCGCCGCCGCGCAGACCGGCGGTGACCAGCTCGGCAGCGACGGCTACGAGTTCTTCGCCCCGTACTACGAGCGGGCCCTTCAGCTGCAGGAGTCGGGTGCCACCCTCGACTACAGCACCGCCACGACGCAGCAGATCACCTACCGCACGATGTTCACCACCGGGCAGGCTGCGATGGTCCCCATGGGCACCTGGTTCACCTCGGCCCTGCTGCAGTCGCAGGCCGCTGGTGAGACCGACGTGGAGTGGGGCATCGCCCCGATGCCGCAGCCGGAAGCGGGTGGCGAGACGGTCACCTTCGGCGGTCCCACGGCCTTCGCCGTGAACCGCAACGCCGAGCACTCCGGTGCGGCCCGCGACTTCCTGGAGTGGGCCGCCGGCGAGGAGGGCGCCAAGGCCGTCGCGGCCACCGGCATCCTCCCCGCCCTGCAGACGCAGGAGATCAAGGACGCCTACCTCTCCCTGGAGGGCATCCCCACCGACGACCTCACGAGGGAGGCCCTAGCACCGGACGAGGTCGCCCTGGAGATGCCGGTCGGGCCGACGACCGCCCAGGTCGAGCAGGTCCTCACCGAGGAGCACCAGCTCATCATGACCGGCTCCGCCTCCGTCGACGAGACCCTGGAGAACATGGCGGAGCGCGTCGAGAACGAGGTGGGGTGATGGCCGCACCCGCACCCCCCCTCGCGCGCCCGGTCACCCCGTCGGCGACCACGTACTCCAACCGGAGCCAGGTGCGCCGCAACACCCTGCTGGGGTGGTCGTTCATCCTGCCGAACTTCGCCGGTTTCGCGCTGCTCACGCTCGTGCCGGTGGTGGCGACCTTCGGGATCGCCTTCACGAAGTGGAACGCGTACTCCACGCCCGAGTTCACCGGCCTGGACAACTTCACGCGGCTCGTGCAGGACGACAACTTCCGGGTCGCCCTGTTCAACACCGTCTACTACACCGTCGGCCACGTGCCCCTGACGATGGCCGCGTCCCTGCTGCTGGCGCTGGCGCTGAACCGGAAGCTGCGCGGGGTCGCGTTCTTCCGCACCGCGGCGTTCTTCCCGTACATCACGTCGATCGTCGCCGTCGCCGTGGTGTGGAACATGCTCTACAACCCCACCCAGGGCCCGATCAACCAGTTCCTGCTGTCGCTGGGGTTCGAGGACCCGCCGGGCTGGACGTCGGACCCGTCGTGGGCGATGCCGGCCGTCATCCTCACCGGCGTGTGGAAGGACATGGGCTACTACATGATCCTGTTCCTCGCCGGGCTGCAGACCATCCCGCCGGAGCTGCACGAGGCCGCGAAGGTCGACGGGGCCAACGCGTTCCAGCGGTTCCGCAACGTCACGCTGCCGTGCCTGCGGCCGACGACGTTCTTCGTCCTCATCATGCTGACCATCGGCAGCTTCAAGGTCTTCGACCTCATCGTCGTCATGACCGACGGCGGGCCGGGGCGCAGCACCCTGGTGCTGTCCCAGCTCATCTACCGCGAGGGCATCGTCAACGGCAGGTTCGGGTACTCCTCGGCCGTCGCGCTGGCGCTGTTCCTGCTCGTCCTCGTGGTGACCGTGGCGCAGTACGCCCGCAACAAGCGGCTGGAGGCGTGATGGCCAGCGTCCTCGGGCCCCGGATCAGCACCACCGCACCCGTGCCGCCCACCACCCCGGCCCCCGACCGGCGGCGGGCGCGGCCGGTGCGCCCGTGGGCGACCCCGCTGGCGTACGCGCTGCTCACCGTGCTGGCCGCGCTGCTGCTCGTGCCGTTCGCCTGGATGGTGTCCTCGTCCCTGAAGAGCAACTCCCAGGTCTTCACCGTGCCGATCCAGTGGATCCCGCGGGAGCTGCGCTGGGAGAACTTCACGGAGATCTGGACGCGCGTCCCGCTGCTGACCTACCTGCGGAACACGACGTTCCTCGCGGTCGTCATCACGTTCCTGCAGGTCTTCACCGGCAGCTTCGCCGCCTACGGGTTCTCCAAGATCCGCTTCCCCGGCCGGGACGGGCTGTTCCTGGCGTACATCGCGACGATCGCGGTGCCGTGGCAGGCCTACATGATCCCGCAGTACATCCTCATGCAGAAGGCCGGCCTGGTGAACACGTTCACCGCGCTGATCCTGCTGCAGGCGTTCAGCGCCTTCGGCGTCTTCCTCATGCGGCAGTACTACATGTCCGTCCCCGACGAGCTGGTCGAGGCCGCGCGCATCGACGGCCTGTCCGAGTACGGCATCTACCGCAGGGTCATGCTGCCGCTGTCGGTGCCCGCCCTGGCGAGCCTGGCGCTGCTGACGTTCGTCAACACCTGGAACGACTTCATGGGGCCGTTCATCTACCTGACGAGCAACGACCTGTGGACGGTCCAGATCGGCCTGCGCCAGTTCATCGGGCAGTACGACGCCGAGTACGCCCTCATCATGACGGGGTCGGTCATCTCCGTCGTGCCCATCCTCGTGGTGTTCCTCCTGGGGCAGCGGTACTTCATCCAGGGGATCGCCACCAGCGGGATGAAGGGCTGAGGGCGCCGTGACCAGGGTGTCCCACGAGACGTACCTGCACGTGGCCGGCGTCGTGTACGTCGGCCTCGCGACCAACCTCGCGCTCGCCGCGGCGCTCAGCCCCCTGCTGATCGCGCTGCTCGTCGTGCCGGACGTCAGTTCCGGCTGGCCGGTGCTGACGCTGCTCGCCGGTGCGCTGGGGGCGCCTGCGCTGGCGGCGGCGGCCACCGTGTTCGCGTCCTTCTCCGCCGACGGCACGACGACCGTGCTGCGGACCTTCGCCCGGGCGTGGGCGCGCTCCCTGCGGCGCGCGGTACCGCTGGGCCTGGGCGCGGCCGCCGTGCTCGTGGTGCTCGGGGTGGACGCGGTGGTGCTGGCCGGCACCACCTGGGGCGCGCTCACCCTGCCGCTGCTGGCGGTGGTGGGCCTGCTGGCGGTGGCGGTCGCCGTGCTCGCCGTCGTCGGGCTCGCGGAACGGCCCGGCGCCCGGGTCCGCGACGTCGCCCGGCCCGCCGTCTGGCTGGCGGTGCGCCGCTGGCCGTTCACCCTGCTGTCCCTGGCGGTCCTGGGCCTGCTCGCGGCCGCCGTGGCGTCCCGGCCCGCGCTGGGCCTGGGCCTGGGCGCCGCACCGCTGCTGTACGTGGTGTGGGCCAACAGCCGCTGGAGCATGCGCCCGGCCCTCGGCGGGGCCAGGATCGCCGCGTGAGCGCAGCGCAGACGACGAGGGCCCTGGTGCTGGTGGGCCGCGGCCGCTACCAGGACCGCTGGCACGACGACGCCGCGACCGGGCACCGCGTCGCCGCCGTCCTCGCCGAGGTGGGGCTGGAACCCGAGCTGCGCGGCACCGCCCCGGACGCCCTCGACGCCACCGACGGGCTGGGACTCCTCGTCGTCGTCGCCGGCACCGGGCGGGTCGAGGCCGAGTGGGACGGCGGCGACCAGGTGTGGGCGCCGTTCCACGCGCGCCTGGCCGCCCTCGTCGCCGAGGGGGGCGTGCCGCTCCTGGCGCTGCACCAGGCGGCGAACACCTTCACCGACACCCCCGGCTGGGCGGACCTCGTCGGCGGCCGGTGGGTGCCGGAGCGCTCGATGCACCCGCCCATCGGGCCCGCGCTCTTCCGCCCCGTCCCGGGGGAGGAGCACCCGGTCGTCGCCGGGCTGGGGCCGGTGGAGGCGTTCGACGAGCGCTACTGCCTGCTGGAGACGGCGCCGACCGCGCGGGTCCTGCTCACCACCGACCACGAGGGCACCGAGCACCCCGTGGTGTGGCAGGCCGGGGGACCGGGGCGGGTCCTCTACGACGGGCTCGGCCACGACACCCGCTCCTACGACAGCCCCTCCCGCCGGGAGCTGCTGCGCCGCGAGGTCGCCTGGCTGCGCGGCGAGGCGCCGTGAGACCCCGCCTCCGGGTCCGCCTGGAACAGACGGCTCCGCCCGTTCGTTGCACCGGCAACCGACGACGCCGTCACCAGGGAGACCGACCGTGCGCACCACCGCCACCACGCTGAGCTTCGCCGCCCTCATCGGCGTGCTCGCCGCCGCCGGCGGCTCACCCCCGGCCGCGGCCGCGCCCGAACGCACCCGGGTCAGCGGTCAGGCGCACCAGGAGTCGCGGGACGTCCTCCCCGACACCGAGGGCGGCGACTCCCGCTGAGCCCACCGGCGGGGCCCGACCACCCCGATCGGGGGAGGCGGCGGCCCGCCGCGTACTGCGCTGGGAGCAGGTGAGGACCGTGCCGGGGGAGGACGCGGAAGCGCCCCCCGGCGCGCCAGGCTGGGACCGTGCTCACCGCCACCCGGCCCACCGCCACCCGCGTCACCCCGCCGCCCGCCCCGCTGGAGCCCGCCCCGGCGCGCCGGGCTGCGCGCACGCTGCCGCGGTTCGTGGCCGCCGGCCTGACCGGCAACGCGGCCCACGCCGTGGTGTTCCTGATGCTCGGCGCCTGGACGGCGCTGCCCGTCGCCGCGGTGAACGTCTCCGCCACGGTGGTGTCCACCCTGGTGGCCAACGAGATGCACCGCCGGTTCACCTTCCCGGGCGGTGCGGGCACGCCCTGGTTCCGCGGGCACGGCGTCGGTGGCGCCGCCGCCGTCCTCGGCGTGGTGCTGAGCACCTCGGCGCTGACCGCGTGGCACCACCTGGTGCCGGGTGCGAGCGCGTTGAGCGGTCTGCTCCTCGTCCACGCCGTCACCGGTCTCGTCGGGCTGGCCAACTTCCTCGCGCTGCGCACGGTGCTGCGCCCCCGGCCGGCCCGGGCGGCCTGACGCCGGTCGCCTCGGGGGCGACCGGCGTCAGGCGGTGGTCAGGCGGACGTGGGCCGCTCCGTCGGCACCGCGGGCACGCCGCTGGGCGGGGTGCCCCTGCCCCCGGGGCCGCCCGCGCCGCCGCCGGAGGGTGCGGAACCGGCGGTGGGGGCGGTGTCGGTGTCCACGCCGACGGTCAGGGTCAGGGCGTAGCCGCTGGTGACGTCCCCGGTGACGGTGGGGACCTGGGTGGCGCCGGAGTCGTCGCTGAAGACGTTGTCGGAGGCGAGGGTGACGTTCGCCAGGTTGCTCACCGACTGCTCGTACCCGCTGGTGGCGTACACGGAGGTGCAGGTCTCCTCGGGCAGGGCGACCTGGGAGGTGGCGACGGCGTTGGTGGCGTCGGTGATGGAGTCCACGTCGGGGTAGACCTCGAAGTGGATGTGCGGCCAGCGCCCGGAGTAGCACGCGGGGAAGACGCTGGTGAAGGTGACCTGCCCGTTCGCGTCGGCGACCTGCACGCCGCGCAGGTAGTTCTCGTCCTCGATGCCGGAGGAGTACAAGGAGTACTCGCCGTCGATGTTGCAGTGCCACACGTACACGGCGGCGCCGGCGAAGGGCACGTCCCCGTTCGCCATGTCGACGACGTTCAGCGTCAGGGTCATCGGCACGCCCTCGGCGGTGGTGGTGGAGGTGCCGAAGGAGGAGCGGATGTCGGAGCGCACCACGCCGGACACCGTCAGCACGTTCGCGCCGTTGGAACCGTCGCCGGGGTAGGGGCCCGCGGTCTCGTCGGGGATCTCGCTCAGCGCCGAGGACGCCGTCGCCGACGACGCGGTGGTCTCCGCCTCGGCCTCGGAGCCGCACGCGGCCAGGCCGAGGCCCGCCGCACCCAGGCCCAGCACGCCCAGCACGCGGCGGCGGTCGAGCCCGCGCTGCTGCATGGTGGCGATGTCGAAGGCCAGGCCCTGGTCGTCGACGTCCTCGTCCTGACGGGGCAGGGGACGGCCCCGGTAGGTGCGCAGCGCCCTGCGGGCGTGCGCCGGCCGCTGCTCGTCCTGGGGGTTCACGGTGGTCACCTCGTCGCTCACACCCGTGACCATCGGCGCCCAGCGCAGGAACCGGGCCTGCGTGCGCTGTGTCCTGCCTGTGCGTCCGCCGCACCGCCCCTCGGCGTCCGGGTGCGCCGCCGGCGGCGGGGGAGCTACGTTGAGACGAGCGCTCCACCCGGTGCAGCGCACCGGTGGCGCCGCCGCCGAACGCACCGACGTGGTGCGCCTGCTGACCGTCCACGTCTTCGCCGAGCGCGAGAGCGCCCCGGCGGGAGGGCGGGCGACGGCTCCGGGACCGACCACCGCACGAGAACCCCAGGAGAACACCGGTGACCGAACTGGACGCCCAGAACGCCCCCGCCGCCGCTCCCGCCTGGGACGAGCGCCTCAGCGCCGGCCGCTTCGAGGGCAGGACGGTGGTCGTGACCGGTGCCGGTTCCGGCATCGGCCGGGCCACCGCCTCGCGCGTGGTGCGCGAGGGCGGGCACGTGGTCGCCGTCGACGTCGCCGCCGAGCGCCTGGACGACCTCGTCGCGGAACTCGCCGGCGCCGACGGCGGTGGGCGCGTCACGCCGGTGGGCGCGGACATCACCGACGACGCCTCGATCGCCTCGATCCTGGCCGCGGCGGGCGACCGGGTGGACGCGCTGGCGAACATCGCCGGGATCATGGACGACATGTCGGCGCTGCACGAGATGTCCGACGCGATCTGGGACCGGGTGTTCGCGGTGAACGTCGAAGGGACCGCGAAGCTGATGCGCGCGGTGCTGCCGGGCATGCTGGAGCGCGGCGCCGGGTCCATCGTGAACACCGCCTCGGAGGCGGCGCTGCGCGGTTCGGCGGCGGGGGCGGCGTACACCGCCTCCAAGCACGCCGTGGTGGGGCTGACGAAGAGCGCGGGGTTCATGTACGGGCCCAGCGGCATCCGCGTCAACGCGGTGGCGCCGGGGCCGACCATCACGGGCATCGAGGTGAAGGTGACCACGCGGTTCGGCCCGGCCCGCCTGGGCAGCGCACGGGGGATCCTCACCGCACCCGTCTCCGCGCAGGTGCTGGCCGCCTCCACCACCTGGCTGCTCAGCGACGACGCGGTCAACGTCAACGGCGTGGTGCTCGCCTCCGACGGCGGCTGGTCCGCCGCCTGACACGGACCTCCTGCGCCGCGCTCACCGCGCGCCGGCGCGCGGCGGGTCCTCACCGGGCGTCGCGGCCCCCGCACGCGGGTGTCCCGGCGTTCCCCCGGCCGGGTGCACCGCTGCGGCGATTCCGGTGAACCTCCCGACCGAACCGGCACCCGGGTCCCGCGCACCTGCCACCGTCGAGACGTCCGTGGAGGTTCGAGCGAGGGGGACCCGTGTCGTTCGCCGGTGGTGACCCGATCCAGCTGCAGGTGGCCTCAGCGGGTCTGCGCGCCTTGTCCGAGGACCTGGTGGGGGACGCGCTCGCGCTGACCGCGCAGGGGAGGTCCGCGGCCGCGCTCGCCGGCGACGGCACGGTCGCCTCCCTCGTGGAGACGGCGCTGGCCGCCGTCGGTGGCGCGGTCCTCGCCACGTCCGCCCTCGTCTCCGGCCTGTCGCAGGGCGCCACCACCGCCGGGGACCAGCTGCAGCGCGCGACGGGTGGCGGGCGGTGAGCACCTTCCCCGTGCCGCCGGGCGACCCGGCCGGCCTGCGCGACGCCGCCGGCCGCCTGTCCGGCCTCAGCGGCACGCTGGGCGAGGCGCGCGGCAGCTGCCTGCGCACCCTCGGGCAGCAGACCGAGACGGCGCTCCCCACGGCTCGGGTGGCGGCGTTCGCCGGCGCCCGCGGGCAGGCCACCACCGCCACCTCGGCGGTCGGCGCCTCCCTGGTCGCCGTCGCCGGCGCCCTCGCGGACTACGCCGACGCCCTGGAGGCGACCCAGCGAGCGGTCCGCGACGCGAACGCCCGCCACGACGACGCCCGGGCGCGCGGGCGCGCCGCGGAGACCGCCGGGGACCTCGCAGCAGCGCAGACCTGCCGGGCGGAGATGTCGCGCCAGGCGGCCGCCGTCGACACCGCCGGGCACGGGCTGAGCGCCGCCCGGCAGCGCGTCGTCTCCGCGCTCGGCCACGAGGTGGGGGCGTGGGTGCCGGACACCGGGTCCCTCACCCCGGTGCGGGCCTGGCAGCAGGCGGCCGCGGGGCTGCTGCCGCCGGGCTCGTCGCTGGACGCCGGAACCCTGCTCGACGCCTACCACCACCCCGACGCGGTGCTGGCGAAGGACGTCGTGAGCCGGGCCGTGAAGCTGGCGTCGAAGGGGTACCAGCTGTACGACGTGCTCGGCCACTCGCGCGTGTGGCTCCTGGCGCAGCTCGCCGAACGCCGGCTGGTGCAGGCCCTGGGCGTCTACCAGGAGCTGAAGGGGTCCAGCCCGGACCTCGACGACCCCGCGACGTGGGAGCGGTACCTCGCCGCCGAGCGCGAGGCCCTGCGCCGGTGGAGCGCCGGCGGCGCCGGCTCGAAGGACGCGCAGCGCGCCCAGCAGTTGTGGAAGATGCTGCGGGGCTTCCAGGGGGACGAGCTCGCGCTGGCGAACGTGCTGCGGCGCTTCCCGTCCGTGCCCCCGGCCGACGTCGTGCGGTTCGGGTTCCTGGACCGCCTCGCGCCGGCCGTGCAGGCCGCCAAACCCGTGGCCGCGCGGGTCGTGGGACCCGTGTCGGTCGTGACCGGAGCCGTCGACCTGCACACCGCGCTCACCGACGACGCCATGGCGAGCGACGACCGCGTCGCCCGCGGCGTGGGTGGTGGGGCGGCCGTCGTCGGCGGCGTGGCGACGACGGCCCTGGCGCTCGGCATCGCCACGGGCCCCGTCGGGGTGGGCGTCGTGGCCGTCGCGGGCGTCGTGGCCGTGGGAGCGTGGGCGTACGAGAACCGGGAGGAGATCGCGGACGGCGCCCGACGGCTCGGCGGTGCGATCAGCGACGGCGCCGGCGAGGTGGCCGACGCGGCCGAGGAGGTGGCCGGTGCCGTCGGCGACGGCGCCCGGCAGGTGTGGAAGGGGTTGTTCGGATGACCGCGCCGACCGTCGCAGACGTCTTCGACCTCGCCGGCCCCGCGTCGCGGACCGTCGTCGAGGCGCGGCTGACGCTGTGCGCGGCGGCGGTGGACGCGCCGCTGGACCTGGGGTCCTACACCGACGAGGAGCTCGTCGGCCTCGACGGGCCCGGAGGCACGCCCTCCGCCCCCAGCCCGTGGTACTCGAGCCTGTCCGAGGCCGAGCAGCGGACGGCGCTCACCGCGGCGTTGCGGGGCCTGACGGCCCGGGGGGCGTACCGCGCCGAACCCGTCGACGAGGCGACCGGGGCGTTCGTCTTCCGCGCGCTGCCGGACGTGCTCGCGCTGCTGACGATGCGCCGCCACACCGACCGCGTCGTCGTGGCCGAGCGCCGGGGAGCGGCCCGGTGCGACTGGGCCGTGCTGTACCAGCAGCGGGCCGGCCTGTGGCTCGTCGAACGCGTCGACCACGTCGGCGTGCACGAGTTCGTCCTGTGCACCGCCGAGGAGGCCGCACGGGCGTTGACGGCGTGGAGCGGCGCGCACGGCGAGCTGCCCGTCCCCGAACTGGACGTCCTCCTCGACCGCGAGCAGGTGGCCGCGGGGCCGCAGGAGCTGGAGCCCGTGCACCGCTGCACCCTCGCCGTGACCCTGACCCGGCTGCGGGTCGGTGACCCGGGCGCCGAGGAGTCCAGCGGCGTCTTCACCGGCCCCGGCGGCTGCTTCGTGTCCACCGCCGCACCGGGCGGCGGCGTGGTGTACCGGGGCGCCTCGCCCGAGACGGTGCTCGCCCACTGGCGCGACGCGCTGGGTGCGTCGTGAACGCCCGCAGGCGGTTCCTCGAGGTTCCCGACCCCCGCGCGCGGGACGTCGTGGACGAGGTGGCGCGCCTGGCCCGGCAGGACCGGCGGGCCCAGGGAGCGGTGCTGGCGACGTTCCGCCCGTGGCCGGGCAACCTCTCGTGGCTCGTCCTGGCGGCCCTGCTGCTGCCCATGGCCGCCTACGCGGCCACCGCGGCCCCCGACTGGGAGGAGCTCCTCGTCCGCGCGACGATCACCGCGATCGCCGCCTGCAGCGCAGCGGTGTTCGTGGTGCCCTCGCTGTTCGACCGGCACCGGGTGTGCGAGCACGGCCTCGTGCTGGGTTTCCGCGGGCGCTCGCGCTACGTCGTGCCCTGGTCCACGCTCGACCCGGGGCGGGTGCGCGTCGTCCACCGGGCGCCCCTGATCGGCCGGCACCGCGACGAGTCGCCCTCGTCCCCGCACTACCGCACCGGACTGCTCACCACCCGCGCGCTGGCCGTCAACGGCCTGGACACCGCCGGGGCGCACCGGTCGCCGTTCACCTGGTGGGTGCTGGGCACCCGCCGGCCGCAGCGGCTCGCGGAGGCGATCGAGGCGGCGATGGTGGCCGACGGGTACGCCGCACAGGGCCTGGCCGAGCGCGCGCGGCGGCAGGCGGTGGTCGCGCGCTGGGGCCGGCCCGCGCGCGAACCGCTGCCGGAGCGGGCGGCGACGGACCCGGTGCTCGGCGTGGACGGCCCGCCGCTGCCCTGACCGCCGGGGCGGCCAGGGCGGTGCGGTCAGGCGCCGTCCCCGAACCGGCTGACGTCGCGCACGGCGCCCTTGTCGGCCGACAGCGCCAGCGCCGCGTACGCCTTCAGCGCCGTGGACACCTTCCGGGGGCGCGGCGCGGCGGGGCGGTACCCGCCGCCGGCCTCCAGGGCGGTGCGCCGCTGCTGAAGCACCTCCTCGGGCACGTCCAGGCGCAGGACGCGGTTCGGGATGTCGACGACGACGGTGTCGCCGTCCTCGACGAGCGCGATGGTGCCGCCGGCTGCGGCCTCGGGGGAGACGTGCCCGATGGACAGCCCCGAGGTGCCGCCGGAGAAGCGGCCGTCGGTGACCAGCGCGCACACCTTCCCCAGGCCGCGGCCCTTCAGGTACGAGGTGGGGTAGAGCATCTCCTGCATGCCCGGGCCGCCGCGGGGGCCCTCGTAGCGGATGACGACCACGTCGCCGGCGGTGATGCGGCCGGTGAGGATCGCCTCGACGGCGTCCTCCTGGGACTCCACCACGACAGCCGGGCCGGAGAACGTCCAGATCGACTCGTCCACGCCGGCGGTCTTCACCACGGCGCCGTCGGGGGAGAGGTTCCCGCGCAGCACGGCCAGACCACCGTCGGCGGAGTGCGCGTGCGCGACGTCGCGGATGCACCCCGCCTCGGCGTCGGTGTCCAGGGACTCCCAGCGCTCGGACTGCGAGAACGCCTTCGCCGAGCGCACGCAGCCGGGCGCGGCGTGGAACAGTTCCACCGCCTCCGGCGACGGGGAACCCCCGCGCACGTCCCAGTCCTTCAGCCACTCGTCCACCGACGCGGAGTGCACCGTGGTGACGTCGTGGTCCAGCAGCCCGGCGCGGTCCAGCTCACCGAGGATCGCGGGGATGCCCCCGGCGCGGTGCACGTCCTCCATGAGGTACGTGCCGTTGGGGGCGACCTTCGTCAGGCACGGCACGGCGCGCGAGCGCTGCTCGATGTCGGCGAGGGTGTAGTCCAGCCCGGCCTCCTGCGCGGCGGCCAGCAGGTGCAGGATCGTGTTGGTGGAACCGCCCATCGCGATGTCCAGGGACATGGCGTTGTCGAACGCCGCGCGGGAGGCGACGTTGCGGGGCAGCACGGTGGCGTCGTCCTGCTCGTACCAGCGCTTAGCGATGTCCACGACAGTGCGGCCGGCGTCCTCGTACAGCTTCCGGCGCGCGGTGTGGGTGGCCAGCACGGAACCGTTGCCGGGCAGGGCCAGGCCGAGGGCCTCGGTGAGGCAGTTCATGGAGTTCGCGGTGAACATGCCCGAGCACGACCCGCAGGTGGGACAGGCCGCCTCCTCGATGCGGGAGATGTCGGCGTCGGAGACCTCGGTGTTCACGGCGTCCGCGATGGCGGAGACGAGGTTCAGCCGGCTGCGCACGGTGCCGTCCACGAGGACGGCGGTGCCGCCCTCCATGGGGCCGCCGGAGACGAACACGGTGGGGATGTCCAGGCGCAGCGCGGCCATGAGCATGCCCGGGGTGATCTTGTCGCAGTTGCTGATGCAGACCAGCGCGTCGGCGCGGTGCGCCTGCACCATGTACTCCACCGAGTCCGCGATGAGGTCGCGGCTGGGCAGGGAGTACAGCATCCCGTCGTGGCCCATCGCGATGCCGTCGTCGACGGCGATGGTGTTGAACTCGCGCGCCACGCCCCCGGCGGCGTGGATCGCCTCGGAGACGATGCGGCCCACCGGCTGCAGGTGGGTGTGGCCGGGGACGAACTCGGTGAAGCTGTTGGCGACGGCGACGATCGGCTTGCCGAAGTCCTCGCGCGCCACGCCGGCGGCGCGCAGCAGTGCGCGGGCGCCGGCCATGTTCCTGCCGTGCGTGACGGTCCGGGACCTCAGAGGGGGCATGGCAGGAGTGTGCGGCACGCGCACCCGTGCCGGGAGACGGCGCCGGTGCTGGTAGTGGCGCTACTACGATGAGCCGGTGAGCAGCGAGACCCGGCGGCGCGAGCTGGGGGCCCTGCTCCGCAGCCGCCGCGACCAGCTCACCGCCGCCGACGTGGGCCTGCCGGCCGGTGCGCGCCGGCGCAGCCCGGGGTTGCGCCGGGAGGAGGTCGCCGCCCTCTCGGGCGTGTCGGTGACCTGGTACACGTGGCTGGAGCAGGGCCGCGACACCCACCCCTCGCGGCAGGTGCTGGACGCCCTGGCGCGCACCCTGCGCCTGTCGGAGGCCGAGCACGCGTACGTGCTCTCCCTGGCCGGGCACCCCGCCCCCCGGCCGTCGACCGCCGCGGGCACGGCGCCCGCCAGCGTGCAGCGGCTGCTGGACGCGCAGGCGGGGCTGCCCGCCTTCGCGATCACCTCCACCTGGCAGATCGCCGGGTGGAACGCCGCCTACGCGGAGCTCTACCCCGGCATCGCGACCGTCGCCGACGAGGACCGCAACCTGCTGTGGCTGGTGTTCACCGACCCGTTCGTGCGGCAGCTGCTGCCGCGCTGGGAGGAGGACAGCCGCCGGTTCCTGGCGGAGTTCCGCGCCGAGGCCGGCCCGCGGCTGGGCGAACCGGCCGTCGCCGCCCTGGTGGAGCGGTTGCGGGCGGCCAGCGCGCGCTTCGAGGCCGGCTGGACCGACCACGACGTGCGCGGGTTCACCTCCCGGGAACGGCTCTTCCACCACCCGGACGCCGGTGACCTGCGCTTCGAGCACCACCAGCTGACACCGGCCGACCACCCGGACCTGCAGGTGGTCATCTACACGCCGATCACCGGCCCGGACGGGGCAGCGGCGCCGGGCGGCCCCGGCGGGGCGCGGTGAGCGTGGCGGTGCGCCCCTCGGCGCTCCTGTCCCGCACCGCCGGGTTCGCCGCCGCGTCGGCCGCCCTCGTCCTGGTCTTCGTCTCCGCGGGCAGCCCCGTCCCGCTGTACAACACCTACCGCGCCGAGGACGGCCTGACGAACGCCGACCTGGGCGTGGCGACGGCGGTGTACCTCGTCGCCGCCGCCGTCTCGCTGCTCGTGCTGGGGCGCCTGTCCGACCACCTCGGCCGGCGCCCGGTGGGGATCGGCGCGCTGGCCGGTTCCGCGCTGGGGCTCGTCGTGCTGCTCGGTGTCGACGGCCTGGCCCCGCTGGCGGCCGGCCGGGCGCTGCAGGGCCTGTCCACCGGGCTGGCCTCCAGCGCGCTGGGCGCCTTCGCGGTGGACTGCGCCCCGCCGCACCCGCGCTGGCTGCCCGCGGTGGTCACCAGCGCCGCCCCCATGCTCGGCATCCCGCTGGGGGCGCTGGCCTCCGGCGCCCTGGTGGACCACGGTCCTGCCCCGCGCCACCTGGGCTACGCGGTGGTGATCGCCCTGCTCGTCGCCGCCGCCGTCCTGCTGGCGCTGAGCCCGGAGACCGTCCCGCGGACCACGGTGCGCCGTGCCGCCGCCTCGCTGCGGCCCCGGGTGCACGTGCCGGCCGGCGCCGGCCGGCCCCTGCTGGCGGTGGCCGGGGTGGTGCTGGCCACCTGGTCGCTGGGCGGTTTCTACCAGGCGTTCGGCCCCTCGATCGCCGCGGACCAGCTCGGGTCCCGGGCGTCCCTGACGGCCGCCGCCGTCTTCAGCTCCTTCACCCTGTTCAGCGTGCTCGGCGGACCGCTCACGGCGCGGTTCCGCCCGGAACGGGCGGTGCGGGTCGCGGTGGTGCTCTACGCGGTGTGCGTCGCCGGGATCCTCCTCGCGCTGCGCGCCGGCGAGGTCGTCCCGTTCCTGGCGGTGAGCCTGGTCGCGGGCGTGGTGCAGGGCGCGGCCCAGACCGGCGGCATGCGCACCCTGCTGGTGCGGGCGGGGCCGGCCGACCGCGCCGGCCTGCTCTCGACCGTGTTCCTGCTGAACTACAGCTGCGCCGCCGTCCCGAGCCTGGTCGCCGGGCGCCTGACGGGCACGTCCACCATGCTGCAGATCGCCTGCGGCTACGGCGTGCTCGTCCTCGTCGGCGTGCTGCTCGCCGTGGTGCTCAGCCGGCCCGCCGCCCCGGTCCCGACCGGTTCAGCGCTGGGAGAGCGGTGAGAGGACGACCTCGTCGACGCGCACGTGCGGCGGGCTGTCGAGGACGAACTGGACGGTGCGGGCGACGTCCTCGGGGGTGAGCATCACCGCCCGGGCGGCCTCGTCCGGCACCTCGGGGCGCTGGTCGAGGAAGTCGGTGGCGATGTCGCCCGGGCACAGGTGGCAGGCCCGCACGCCGTGCGGGGCCTCCTGCTGGTTCAGGGTCCGCACCAGCGGGCCGAGCGCCGCCTTGCTGGCCGAGTACGCCACCCCGGCGCCGGGGGAGAACGTCCACGCCGCGTAGGAGGAGACGACCACGACGACGCCGGCGCTGCGGCGCAGGTCCGGCAGGGCGGCGTCGATCACGGTGACGGGTGCGAGCAGGTTCGTGGCGACGACGTCGTGCACCGCGGCGACCTCCTGGTCGTCCCAGCGCCGGCGCGGGGTGTTCAGCCCGGCGGCCAGGACGAGGCCGTCGAGGCGACCGAACCGCTCGAGGACCGCCGCGCGCGCCGCGGCCACCGCCGCCGCGTCCTGCACGTCCAGCGGCAGGGCGAGCGCCTCGCCGCCGTCCCGACCGATCGCGGCCGCGGTCTCCTCCAGCGGTGCGGGGCGACGGCCGCTGACCACCACGGCCCAGCCCGCCCGCGCGGCGGTCACGGCGACCGCGCGGCCCGTGCCGGTCCCGCCGCCGGTGACCCACAGGACCTCGCGCTCGGGTGCGGCACCGGCGGGAGTGGCTACGCTCATGCCCCGACAGTACGTCCGGGTGCGTGCGCTGGGGCACGTCCGTCCAGGGAGGCGCCGTGCACCTCGATCTCGCGGACCGCGTCGTGGTCGTCACCGGGGCGGGCCGGGGTATCGGCCGCACCCTCGCCGCCCGCTTCGCCGCGGAGGGGTGCCGGGTCGTCGCCCTCGACCTCGCCTTCGAGGAGGAGAACCCCGGCGTGGAGGGCCTCACCTGCGATGTGACGGACCCCGGCTCGGTGGACCGGGCGGTGCGGGCGGTGGTCGAGCGCCACGGCACGATCGACGTCCTCGTCAACAACGCGGGGATCAACGTCGAGGGGCAGGTGGTGGACCTGTCGTGGGAGCAGTGGCGCCGCTGCCTGGACGTCAACGCCGGCGGGGTGTTCCTGGTGAGCCAGGCGGTCGCCGAGGTGATGAAGCGGGCGGAGCGGGGCCGCATCCTCAACGCCGCGTCGTTCGCCGCGATCGTGCCCAGCGTCGGCAGCGCCGCCTACGCCGCCTCGAAGGCCGCGGTGGTGCAGTTCACCCGCGTCCTGGCCTCCGAGCTCGGGCCGTGGGGCATCACGGTGAACGCGTACGCCCCCGGCATGGTCCCCACCGCCATGAACGGTTTCGCCGAGATGGAACCGGCCGCGCAGGACCGCCTGCTGGACACGCTGTCGCTGCGGCGCTGGGAGAGCGCCGACGACGTGGCCGACCTGCTGGTCTTCCTGGCCAGCGACGCCGCCTCGTACATCACCGGGACCCTGGTCGACGTCTCCGGCGGCAAGCTCGCCACCCAGATCCCCAGCCGCGCGCACGAGGCCGCCCGGCGGTCCGGGCCGTCCGCCTCCTGAGGTCCCGGTAGCCCGGTCGTCGGTTCCCGCGCCGCAGGCCTGAAGCGCTTCAAGAATCCGGCCCGAAACCGTTGACGGGCGGAGGAGGAGGTGCCTAGGCTCCTGTCTGAAGCGCTTCAATGACGGTGTGCTCCGCCGCGGGGGTCCGCGGCCGTCTCGATGAGGAGAGCCTTGTGAAGACCACGTTCCTGCGCCGCTCGGCGATCTGTGCTGCCCTGGCGATGCTGCCCCTGTCGATGTCCGCCTGCAGCGCCGGCAGCCTCGGCTCCTCCGACGACTCGGCCGGTGGCGCCACCGAGATCACCTTCCTGGTCGACAACGCCCCCTCCACCGTCCTGGGGGCCGAGGCGCTCGTCGAGGACTTCAACGCCTCGCAGGACGACGTGGAGGTCACCGTGGAGACCCGTCCGCAAGGCGGGGAGGGGGACAACCTCGTCAAGACGCGCCTGCAGACCGGCACCATGGACGACGTCTTCGCCTACAACTCGGGGTCGTTGTTCCAGCAGATCGCCCCCCAGGAGACGCTGACCCCGCTGACGGACCAGCCCTACATGGAGCAGATCGACGACAGCTTCCTCCCCCAGGTCAGCGCCGGTGGCGAGGTCTACGGCGTCCCGTACGGCACGGCCTTCGGTGGGGGGGTCCTGTACAACAAGAAGATCTACGAGCAGCTGGGTCTGCAGGTGCCGAAGACCTGGGCGGAGTTCATCGCCAACAGCGAGAAGATCAAGGCCGCCGGCATCGCCCCCGTGATCCAGACCTACCAGGACACCTGGACCTCGCAGCTGCTGGTCCTGGGTGACTTCCACAACGTGGCTGCGGCCAACCCCTCCTTCGCGGAGGACTACACCGCCGGTGAGGCGAAGTACGCCACCGACCCGGCGGCGATCAAGGGCTTCCAGCACACGCAGCAGATCCACGAGCAGGGGCTGCAGAACAGCGACTTCGCCTCCGCGAAGGTCGAGGACGGCATCCGGATGCTGCTCGAGGGCACCGGGGCCCAGTACCCGATGCTCTCGAGCATGGTGGCGACCGCGATGACCATCGCCCCCGACAAGATCGACGACATCGGTTTCTTCGCCCTGCCCGGCGACGACCCGGCCACCTACGGGCTGACCGCCTGGTTCCCGGGCGGGGTGTACGTGCCGAAGACGACGACGGGTGACGAGTTCGAGGCCGCCAACCAGTTCCTCGCCTACCTCGCCACCCCGACGGCGTGCGACATCCTCACCGAGGCGTCCGTGCCCACCGGCCCCTACCTGGTCGAGGGCTGCGAGCTCCCCGAGGACGTGCCCCAGGTGACCAAGGACGTCAGCGCCTACTTCGAGAACGACCAGCAGAGCCCCGCGCTGGAGTACCTCTCGCCGATCAAGGGTCCGGCCTTGGAGCAGATCCTGGTGGAGGTCGGCTCGGGAATCCGCCCGGCGCAGGAGGCGGCGGAGCTGTACGACCAGGACGTGGAGAAGCAGGCTCGGCAGCTCGGCCTCGAGGGCTGGTGACCGGAGCCGTCCCCCCGCCCCGGCCGGTGACGGCCGGGGCGGGCTGACCCGAGAGGGAGGAAAGCATGGCCACCACGATCAGGTCGTCGCCTTCCGCGGCCGGCACCGGCCGGGCGCGCAGGGCGGGAAAGCGGCACAGCCCGTACCCGGGGTGGTTCTACCTGCCGGCCGCGGTGGTGTACGGGGTGCTGTTCCTGCTGCCGACGTTCGCGTCGTTCTACTTCGCGCTGACCCGGTGGACGATCTTCGACAGCGAGTTCATCGGCCTGGGCAACTTCGTGCAGTTCTTCTCCGAGCCGGCGCTGGTGAAGGGCTTCACGAACACCTTCGTGTACGCGGTCGTCACCTCCGGCGCCAAGGTGGTCCTCGGGCTGGGTCTGGGGATGCTGTTGACCAGCCAGATCGTCGGGCGCGGGTACCTGCGGGCGGTGGTCTTCTTCCCCGTGCTGGTCTCCTCCGTCGGCGTCGGGATCACCTTCCAGGTGCTGATGCACCCCACCAAGGGGGCGATCAACGCCGCGCTGGGGGTGTTCGGCATCGACGGGCCCGGCTGGCTGGTGGACCCCTCCCTGGCGCTGCTCTCGGTGGCGCTGGTGGACGTGTGGAAGGGGGTGGGGCTGGCCACGCTGATCTACATGGCCGGGATCGTGTCCATCCCGAAGGAGTACTACGAGGCCGCCAAGGTCGACGGGGCGGGGTCGTGGACGCTGTTCCGCAACGTGATCTTCCCGTTGTCGTGGCCGGCGACGTCCACCGTCATCACCCTCTCCCTCATCGGGGGGCTGCGCTCCTTCGACCTGATCTGGGCGATGGCGCGTGGTGGGCCGGGCTTCACCTCCGACGTGATCGCCTCGGTGATCTACAAGCAGTACCAGGCCGGGTTCTACGGTCTGTCCACCGCCGGCAACGTCATCCTGTTCCTCGCGGTGACCGCTCTGGTGGTGCCGCTGACGCGGTTCCTGGCCCGCAAGGAGGTCGAGCTGTGAGCTCCACCGTCAGTCCCGCCGGGTCGCTGGACCCGAAGTCGCGCTCGCGCTCGGGCGCCGGTGGTGTCGATCCACAGGGCTCAGCGCCCGGTGGCGGGCGGGTGGGTGGTGCACGCTCGGCGTGGTACCGCTACGGCGTCGGTGGCCTGGCGATCCTGGTCAGTGCCGTGGTGTTCATCGTGCCGTTCGTGTTCATCGTGCTGGTGGCCGTGATGGACGCGCAGCAGGCCAGCGAGTTCCGCTTCGCGTGGCCGCGGCAGTTCCAGGGCTGGCAGAACCTGGTGGACGTGGTCCAGACGCGCGACTACATCCTGATCATCGCGTTCATCAACTCGTTCGTGCTGACGGTGGCGTCGGTGACGTTGATGGTGGTGCTGGGTTCCATGGTCGCGTTCGTGCTGCAGCGGCGCGCCACTCGCTTCAACGGCCTGATCAGCTTCCTGGTGCTCGCCGGGCTGATCATGCCGCCGGCGGTGGTGCCCACGATCTGGGTGCTGCAGCGGCTGGGGATGTTCGGCACGATGCCGGGGCTGATCCTGGTGGAGGTCGCGTTCGGGATCTCCTTCACGATCCTGCTGTTCCGGGCGTTCATCTCCACGATCCCGCGTGAGCTGGACGAGGCGGCGGTCCTGGACGGTGCCGGGCCGTTGCGCTTGTTCTTCCGGGTGATCCTGCCGTTGCTGCGCCCGGTGCTGGTCACGGTGGTGCTGGTGCAGTCGGTGGCGGTGTTCAACGACTTCCAGACGCCGTTGTACTTCCTGCCAGGGGATGCGGGGGCGACGGTGCAGTTGACGTTGTTCAACTTCCAGAGCCAGTCCCTGTCCAGCTACAACCTGTTGTTCATGGACATCCTGCTGATCACGATCCCGCCGCTGGTGCTGTACCTGTTCTTCAACCGTCAGATCGTCGCCGGCATGACCTCCGGCGCCGTCAAGGGCTGAGCCACCCCGCACGGGCTGCGACCGACGACGGTCGCAGCCCTGCTCCACCCCGACACACGTGAGGATCTGAAGCGCATGAGCGCCGTTCCCGCCCGCCCGACGTTCGAGCACCACCGCGAAGCCCTGGGCGTCGGCGAGGCCGCACCGCGGATCTCCTGGCGGACCACCGCGCCCGCCGGGTGGGCACCGGCCGGCTACGAGCTGGAGGTCACCCGCGACGGCGCGGTGGCGAGCACCGGCCGGGTCGCCTCGCCCGACTCCGTCCTGCTGGACTGGCCGTGGGAGCCGCTGCGGTCCCGGGAGGCGGCCGACGTGCGGGTGCGGGTGTGGGGCGAGGGGGAGCAGGAGCCCTCGCCCTGGTCCGAGCCGTCCACCGTGGAGGCCGGTCTGCTGCACCCGCAGGACTGGGCCGCGCTGGCGGTCGGGCCGGCCTGGGCGGAGGAAGCCGACTCCGACCGCCGCCCCCCGCTGCTGCGCCGCGAGTTCTCGCTGGACCGTCCGGTCCGCTCGGCCCGCCTGCACGCCACCGCGCACGGCGTCTTCCGCCTCGAGGTCAACGGCCGCCGCGTCGGCACCGACGAGCTCGCGCCCGGCTGGACCGTCTACGGCGAGCGGCTGCGCTGCTCCACCCACGACGTCACCGACCTGCTGCGGACCGGCTCCAACGCGATCGGTTCCTGGCTCGCCGACGGCTGGTACCGCGGCAGGCTCGGGTTCCACGGCGGGCACCGGAACCTCTACGGCACCGACCTGGCTCTGATCGCGCAGTTGCACGTCGTCTTCGAGGACGGCAGCGAGCAGGTCATCGCCACCGACGGGGAGTGGCGAGCCGGGTTCGGCCCCATCCTCTTCACGGGTCTGTACGAGGGGGAGCACTACGACGCCCGCGCCCTGCCGCGCGGGTGGTCCGAGCCCGGTTTCGACGACGCTGCGTGGAGCCCGGTGCGCACCGCGCCGGCCGGCGCCGAGCGCTTCGTCGCCCCGCAGGGCCCGCCGGTCCGCTGCACCGAGGAGCTGCTGCCGGTCGGCGTCGAGGCGAAGGGGAACGGGCGGTTCCTGCTCGACTTCGGCCAGAACGCCGCTGGCCGGCTGCGGATCCGGGTGCGCGGGGAGGAGGGCCGGACCGTCACCCTCACCCACGCCGAGGTCCTGCAGGACGGGGAGCTGTACACCCGCCCGCTGCGGGGGGCGGAGTCGCGCGACACGTACACCCTCGCCGGGGTCGGCGTGGAGGAGTGGGAGCCCGCCTTCACGATCCACGGCTTCCGCTACGCGCAGGTCGAGGGCTGGCCGGCCGCGACGATCGAGCCCGGTGACGTCGTCTTCCGCGTGCTGCACACGGACATGGAGCGCACCGGGGAGTTCTCCTGCTCCGACCCGCTGGTGGAGCGCCTCCACGAGAACGTCGTGTGGAGCACGCGCTCGAACTTCGTCGACATCCCCACCGACTGCCCCCAGCGCGACGAGCGCCTCGGCTGGACCGGGGACATCCAGGTCTTCGCCCCCACCGCCGCCTTCCTCTACGACTGCTCCGGCTTCCTGGCGTCCTGGTTGCGCGACGTGGAGGCCGAGCAGCTCGAGGACGGCACCGTGCCCTGGTACGTGCCCGTCATCCCCGGGGACTTCTGGACCCCGCCGAAGCCCGGCGCGGTCTGGGGCGACGTCGCGGTGCTCACGCCCTGGACCCTGTACGAGCGGACCGGGGACACCGGGGTGCTCGCCGCGCAGTACGACAGCGCCCGGCGCTGGGTCGACCTGGTGGAGCGCCTCGCCGGGCCGGGCCGGTTGTGGGACACCGGCGTCCAACTGGGGGACTGGCTGGACCCGGCCGCCCCGCCCGAGTCACCGGCCGACGCCCGCACCGACCGCTACCTGGTGGCCACCGCCTACTTCGCCTGGTCAGCCCGGCACCTGGCCGAGACCGCTCGCGTCCTCGGTCGTGACGACGACGCGCAGCGGTACGCGGCGCTGGCCGACGAGGTCCGCGAAGCCTTCCTCGCCGCGCACCTGCGCGAGGACGGCCTCCTCAGCTCCGACGCGCAGACCGCCTACGCCCTGGCGATCCGCTTCGGGCTCCTGTCCGGGGAGCAGCAGCGGACCGCCGGCGCGCGGCTGGCGGAACTGGTGCGCGAGGCCGGCGGGCGCATCGCCACCGGTTTCGCCGGCACCCCGGTCATCTGCGACGCCCTGACCCAGACCGGGCACCTGGAGGAGGCGTACCTGCTGCTGCTGGAGCGCGGCTGCCCCTCGTGGCTGTACCCGGTGACGATGGGGGCCACGACGATCTGGGAGCGGTGGGACTCCATGCTCCCGGACGGCACCGTCAACCCCGGGGAGATGACGTCCTTCAACCACTACGCCCTCGGGGCGGTCGCCGACTGGTTGCACCGCGTCGTGGCCGGGCTGGCGCCCGACGAGCCCGGCTACCGCTCGATCCTCTTCCACCCCCGGCCCGGCGGCGGCCTGACCTCAGCCTCCGCCCGGCACCTCACCCCCTACGGCACCGCCTCGATCGAGTGGACGCTGCAGGGCGGGGAGTTCGCGGTGACGGTGCAGGTGCCCACGGGGGCCACCGGCCGCCTGGTGCTGCCCGACGGCACCACGCAGAGGGTCCTGTCGGGCACCCACCGGTTCACCAGCGGGGTGCTCGCGGCCGATCCGGTGGGCTGACGGCGACGGGGCGGACCGTCGTGCATAGTGTCCAGGGTCGCGCGTCGGGGCTCGGAGGTGGCATGCGCACGGGGATCAAGGACGTCGCCCGGCTGGCCGGTGTCTCCGTCGGCACCGTCAGCCACGTCCTCAACCACCCCGAGCTCGTCTCCTCGGAGACGGCCGAGCGGGTGCGCGGGGCCATGCGGCAGCTCGGGTACGTCCGCAACGAGCCGGCGCGCCAGCTGGCGCTGCGCGGCCGCAGCGAGCTCATCGCCGTGGTCCTGCCCACCATCACCGACCCCTTCTTCCTCGACGTCGTGCACGGCGCTCAGCAGGCTGCGGCCCGGCACGGGCTCGAGGTCATGGTCGCCAGCAGCGAGCACGACGTGCAGCGTGAGCACCGGCAGCTCGAGACGCTGGAGCAGCGCCGGGTCCGGGGCGTCCTGCTCAGCCCCGCTGTCGACGCGTCCCTGGAGGGCGTGCGGGCGCTGCAGGAGCGGGGAACGCCGCTGGTGCTCGTGGGGCCGGTGTTCGGCGAGCACCCCTTCTGCTCGGTCTCGATCGACGAGCGTTCCGGTGGTCGTCAGGTCGGCGCCCACCTGGCCGGCGCGGGGCACCGGCGCGTCGTCTTCGCCGGGGCACCGTTGTCGGCGCACCACGTGCACGAGCGGTTCGCGGGCCTGGCGGAAACCTTGCCGGGTGCCGACGTGCAGGCGGTCGACGTCTCCGGGTGGCAGTCGGGCGGCGGGTTGCCGGCGCTCGGCGAACTGCTGGACGCGCCTGCCCGGCGGCGCCCGACTGCGATCGCGTGCGCGACAGACCTCATCGCCCTGGAAGCCGTCGCGGAGTGCGCGCAGCGCGGACTGGCGGTGCCGCAGCAGGTGGCGGTCGTGGGGTACGACGACATGCCGTTCACCCGCTCCACCGCCGTCTCGCTCAGCACGGTGTCGCAGCCGCAGTCGGAGATGGGCCGGTGCGCCACCGAACTGCTCCTGCGGGAGGACGGCGACGCCGCCGGGCACGAGCACGAGCGCGTCGTGCTGCAACCGACGCTCCTGGCGCGGCGCACCAGCGACCGCACCGGGGGTTGACACCCGGAACCCCGCGAACACACCTGTCCCTCCACGTGCCCGCAGGTTCCGGGACCCCGGTCGCCGCGCGCGGCGGCTGGCTCCCTGGGGTGCGGCACTGCTGACCGCGGCCCTGGCCGGCCCTGCCGCCGCAGCCCCGCCTGCAACCGGCGATCCGGCAGCAGGCCTCGGGCCCGCCGTCACCGTCTTCACGCCGCAGACGCCGGCCCAGCAGATCGAGGACGCGGTCGACCGTGTCGCCGACGCGCAGGCCGACGACGAGATGGGGCGTGAGCGGTACGCGTTCCTGTTCCAGCCCGGGACCTGCGGCAGCGCCGAGGACTCCCTGCAGCTGTGAGTGGGTTGCTGCACCGAGATCGCCGGTCTGGGGGCGTCGCCGTCCGATGTGACGGTCGACGGCAAGGTGGAGGTGTTCGACCGCTGCTTCGGCTCCGGTGCTCAGACGTCGTGCAACGCGCTGACCAACTTCTGGCGCACGGTGTCGAACCTGACGATCGAGGTGGATTCGGCGGGGCAGGAGGGTTGCCGCGCCGGGACGAACTTCTGGGCCGTCTCGCAGGCGGTCTCGATGCGCCGGGTGCAGGTCACGGGTGGGCAGTCGTCCCTGATGGACCACCGCTCCGCGGGTCCGTCCCTGGCCAGCCGGGGTTTCATCGCCGACTCGAAGCGGTCGAACGTCGTGAGCGGTTCCCAGCAGCAGTGGCTCACGCGTGACAGCGAGGTTCTCGCGGCGTCACCTGGGGCGAGGGACCGACCCCGGGACGCACGGTTCCGCTCCGCGACTTCTTCGTCGCCCGCCCCACCGACTCCGTGACGGAGAGCAACTCCCAGTTCGCGGCGCGGATCGGTCCCGCTGACGGTGGCGGCGTCCCCGGTGTCGTCATCGCCGGGGTCACCGTGGACGCCGGTGCGCAGGAGTCCCCGGCCCTGCTGCGGGTGGGCACGAAGAGCTCCCGCAAGAGCGACCCGGCCGACCCGGTGACCTGCGGGTGGGACGTCAGCACCGGTCGCAACGGCGTCGTCGTCGACGGTGACGACGTCAGCGCCACCGGCCTGTTCGTCGAGCACTACCAGCAGTACGACGTGGTGTGGAACGGTGAGCGCGGCCGGACCTTCCTCTTCCAGGACGAACTACCCCACGACCTGCCGAACCAGGCCGACTGGCAGCACGACGGGACGCTGGGGTGGGCGGCGTACGAGGTCGCCGACCACGTCCGCCACCACGAGCTGACCGGCGCCCGCTCCTGCACCTTCATGAACGTGGACCCGTCCCTGCGCGCCTCCCAGGGGTTCGAGGTCCCGCGGACGGAAGGGGTTCGGCTGCGCCACCTCCACACCGTGAACCTCACCGCTGGCACGCTGGACAGCGTGGTCAACGGCGTCGGGGCACCGGTGACCCCGCAGCAGGCCGGGCAGCCGAGCTACGTCCTCGACCACCCCTGGACACCGGGACGACCACGGGGGGCGGATCGTGCGGGACGCGATCCGCCCCCCGTGCGTGCGCCTTGGGCCGGGGAAGGGCGTGGTCACTGGATCCGACCCTTGCCGTCGCTGAGGGTTTGCGGTTGACTCGTCCCACGGCGAGCTGAAGCGCTTCAAGCCTCACCGCCGTCCGATGTGGCGACGGAGCCCTCGACGGCTTCGCGCCCTCCCCCCGGTTCGAGGAGGAACTGCCGTGACGACCCACCACGCCGCCCGACGCCGGGCTGCTGCCGCGGCCCTGTGCGCCGCCGCCGTCCTCACCCCCTGCATCAGCGCCCAGGCGGCGCAGGCGTCGTCCGAGGCGGCCGCAGCGGCGCGCCCCGGCGAGCACGCCCAGCCCTGGCGCGACCCGTCGAGATCTCCCGCCTGGCGCGCGGACGCGCTGCTGAACGCCATGACGATGGACGAGAAGGTCACCCTGGTCCTGGCGACGAACGACGAGGACTTCGACCCGCTGGCACACCTGGGGATCCCGCGGATGCGGCGCGTGGACGCCTCCGGCGGACTGCGCGGGGACACCGGGGTGACGGCCTTCCCCGCCCCCAACGCCCTGGGAGCCACGTTCGACACGGCCCTGGCCGAGCGGTACGGGCAGGCCGTCGGCGCCGAGGCCCGCGCGAAGGGCTGGAACGTCGTGCTCGGCCCCACCGTGGACGTGGACCGCAACGGCCTCTCCGGCAGGGCCGCCGAGGGCTACGGCGAGGACCCCCTCGTCAACGGCGAGATGGGCGCTGCGATGGCCCGCGGCCTCGAGGAGAACGACGTCATCGCCATGCTCAAGCACTTCACCGTGTACAACCAGGAGAGCGGCCCGCGCGAGACCCTCGCGGTCGACGTCTCCGAGCGGGCGCTGCGTGAGGTGCACTACCCGGCGTTCGAGAAGGCGATCCGCGAGGGCGGCGCCGACTCCGTCATGTGCGCCTACCCGAAGGTCAACGGCGAGCACGTCTGCCAGAACGAGGAACTGCTCACCGACCTCAAGCAGGACCTCGGGCTCGAGGGGTACGTCGCCACCGACTTCAACCCCCGCACGGACCCGGTGGCGGGCATCAACGCAGGTGTGGACTCGCAGTCGCTGTTCCCCGGCATGCCCCGTGAGGCGTTCTTCGACGGCCGGATCCCCGAGGAGCGGACGAACGACGCCGCGCGGCGCATCCTCGTCGCCCTGTTCAACTCGGGCGCCTTCGACAACCCGCTGCCCACCACGATCCCCGACGTCGTCACGACCGCCGAGCACCAGCGCCTCGCCCGCGAGACCGGCGCTGCCGCCAGCGTCCTGCTGAAGAACTCCGGCGCGCTGCCGCTGTCGAAGCATGACAGCGTCGCGGTGATCGGCCCGGCGGGCGAGGACGCGATCACCGGCATCGAGGGCTCCTCCTACGTGGACCCGGGTGACTTCACCACCCTCGCCGAAGCCGTGCGGAGCAAGGCCGGCGCCGAGCGCACGACGGTGTCCCAGGGTTCCCTCGGGGACGTCGCGCTGCCCACCGTGCCCGCATCGGCCTTCACCGCACCCAGCGGTCAGGAGGGCCTGCAGGCCGAGTTCTTCGCGAACCCCGACTTCCAGGGCGCTCCCGTCGCCACCACGACCACCCCGAACGTCGACTTCAGCGGCGCCGCCCCCGTCGAGGGTCTGCCGGCGCAGTGGTCGGCGCGCTTCACCGGGACGATCACCCCGACGGCCACCGGTCTGGCACGCATCTCTTCGCTGTTGTCCGGATCGGCGAAGGTGACGATCGGCGGCGAGACGGTCTTCGACGGGTCGCGGTTCATCTGGGACTTCTTCTTCGCCCCGCAGGAGTACACCCTGGGCGGCACCGTCCCGCTCACCGAGGGGGAGTCGGTGCCCATCACGGTGGAGTACTCGACCCGCGAGGCCGGCTTCTTCGGCCCGCGCCTCACGCTCGGCTGGCAGCCGGAATCGCTCATCCCCGCCGCGGTGGAGGCGGCGAAGGGCGCCGAGACCGCGGTCGTGGTCGTCAACGAGTTCACCGGTGAGGCGGTCGACCGGCTGGGCCTGCGCCTGCCCGGCGACCAGGACGCGTTCATCGAGGCCGTCGCGGCGGTGAACCCCCGCACGATCGTCGTGCTGAACACCCCCGGACCGGTGCTGATGCCGTGGCTGGACGACGTGGAGGGCGTCGTGCAGAGCTGGTACCAGGGGGCAGCCGTCGGGACCGCCACCGCCGACGTGCTGTACGGCGACGCGGACCCCGGCGGGCGCCTGCCCGTGACGTTCCCCGCCGCGGAGGGGCAGGGACCGACCCACGACACCGGTGCCAGCGTCGAGTACGACGAGGGCATCCACGTCGGCTACAAGTGGTACGACCAGCAGGACGAGGAACCCCTCTTCCCGTTCGGTCACGGCCTGTCCTACACGACCTTCGAGCACCGCCAGTTGCGCACCGGCAAGCTCGACACGCGCAAGGGCGAGGGCGAGACCACGTCCGTCCGCGTGCAGGTCCGCAACACGGGCCAGCGCGCCGGCTCCGACGTGGTCCAGGTGTACGTCGGTCACCTGCCCACCGACGCGGTGGAGACGCCGGAGAAGGCGCTGGCCGGTTTCGCGAAGGTCGCCCTGCGGCCGGGGGAGAAGCGCGAGGTCCGCATCGAGCTGGACCGCCGGGCTCTCTCGTACTGGGACGAGGACGCCGACCGGTGGGTCACCCCGACCGGTGAGGTTCCCGTCTACGTCGGGCGGTCCGCCGCCGACGTCGACCTCGTGGGCAGCATCACCGTGAAGTAGCCGAGCCCCCGGGCGGTGGTTCCGGCACCACCGCCCGGGCGCCGCGAGCGACTCGTGTCGGCCTCAGCCGACCACGGCGGGACGGTGGGCGCGGACCGCGTCGGCGTACGCCGTTGCGCTGGGCTTCGGGGTGCGCGCGAACGTCTCCCGGTCCACGGCGACGAGACCGAGCTTGGGCCCGTAACCGAAGATCCACTCGAAGTTGTCCAGCAGCGTCCAGTGGCAGTACCCGAGCACGGGCGTGCCCGCGGCGAGCTCCGCGCCGAGGTGCTCCAGGGCGGCGGGGATGAAGGCGGCGCGCTGGGCGTCGTCGTCGGTCTGGAGGCCGTGCTCCGTGACGAGCACGGGGACGCCGGAGACCTGGTGCGCGTAGCGCACGGCCCCGGCCAGCGACGCGGGCTCGACGACGGTTCCCATGCCGTTGCGGGGCCCGTCGGGCAGCACCTCGCCGTCGGGGCCGTGCAGCACGCGCTCGTAGTTCTGCACGCCGATGAAGTCGTCCTCGCGCGCCACCCGCAGCCAGTGGTCGTACACGGCGGCGCGCTTGGCATCGCGGTGATCGTCCCCACCGGGCAGCGCGACCTCGTCGGCGATGGCGATCGAGACGCCGACCGGCAGGTCCGGGCGCAGCGCCTTGACGGCCGCGCGCGCCGCGCGGTGGGCTCGGGTCGTCGCCTCCTGGAACGCGTCCTGCGCGTCGGAGGGGATGACGTTGGCGGAGAAGTACCGCTCCGTGCCCGCTGCCCGCGCCGCGGCGGCGAGCATGTCGCGCTTGAGCTGCTCGGCCTGCGGGGGCAGCTTGCCGCCGGCCTGGAGGAGCTGCTCCAGGTTCGGCTCGTTCAGGGTGACGGCGGAGGTGATCCGGTCGCCCAGGCGGGCCGTGACGCGCTCGCACTGCGCGGCGAACCGGTCCGCGGCGTCGTCGGCGAGCCAGGAACCCGCGGCGGAGAACCAGTGCGGCGCCGTGAAGTGGTTGAAGGTGACCACCGGGGACAGCCCTCGTTCGAGGCAGCCGTCGACCAGGCGCTCGTAGTGGTCCAGCGCCGAGGCGTCCACCTCGCCGCGCACCGGTTCCACCCGCGCCCACTCCACCGAGAACCGGTACGCGTTCAGGCCCATCCTGGCGACGAGGTCCAGGTCGGCGGGCCAGTGCTGCAGGGTGCGGCAGGCCGGGCCGCTGGGTTCGGCGAACAACGTGGGGGTGGTGTTCTCCAGGAACCAGGTGTCGCTGTGGACGTTGTCGCCCTCGCCCTGGTGCCCGGCGGTGGCCACGCCCCACAGGAAGTCGTCGGGGAACGGGTGGGTCATCTCGTGCTCTCCTCGGTGGGGTTTGCGGTGGTGCGCCGGTCAGCGGGCGCCGCGGATGAACAGGATCAGCACACCGCCGACGACGGCGCACAGCGCGCCGGCGCTAAACAGGGCGGCGTAGTTGCCGCCGCCGCCGATCGCCAGCAGTGCCGGGGCCGCGGCCGCGACCAGCGGGACCGGAAGGTTGTCCGCCACCTTGATGAGCGCCAGGTCCTTGGCGGGGTTCTGCAGGTCGGGCAGCACGCGGGTGGCCAGGGCCAGTTCCACGGCGAAGTAGACACCCTGGCCGAGGGCGATCACGGCGCAGGCGACGAGGTAGGACGGCAGGTCCGTCGCGCGGGTGGCCACGACGAGGCCGGCGCTCAAGACGAGAGCGGCGACCAGGATGAACGGACGGCGGACGTCCAGGCGGTCGCTGAGCTTGCCGATCGCCGGGGCGACGAGCAGGGACAGGCCGCAGTTCACCACGACCGTCAGCAGGATCGCTCCGCTGAGCTGCACCGGTTCGAGGTGCAGGTGCTGCAGGAGGTACAGGGCCTGGAAGCCGTTGAGGGCGGCCACGCCGCAGAAGACGAGCAGGCGGCTGCTGAAGACGAGCGCGAAGTCGGGGAAGCGCAGCGGGTTGACCCAGAAGATCCCGATGACCTCACGCAGGTGCAGCGGGGTGCGCGGCTGCGTGGAGCGCTCCTCGCGCAGGACGGCGGCGAGCAGGAGCATCGCGCCGACGGCCAGGGCCGTGGGCACCCCGACCACCGGTGCGAGGTTCGCACCGAAGGGCTGCACCACCGCCATGCCGAGCAGGGCGCCCATCGCGGTGGACAGGCTGAGGAACGCGGCGGCCGGGCCGCGGCGGTCGGCCGGCAGTCGGTCGGCGAGAAGCGCCGTCGTCGCCACGCCGGCGGCGATGAACCCGAGCGAGATGAGCAGGTGTGCCAGCACGAACAGCGGCACGTTCGGCGCGGTCACGAGCAGCGTGCCGCCCATGGCGAACGAGGCAGCCCCGGCGACGAGGTAGGGCCGGCGCCGGCCGAACCGGGACCGCGAGCGGTCGCTCAGCGCACCCACGGTCGGCAGGGCGCAGATCGTGAAGGCCCCGGCGATGCCGCTGGACAGGGCGATGATCCCCGCTGCGCCGGTGGCGTCGAGCGCGGTGGCCTTCAGGGTCAGCGTGAGCAGGGCCGCGGACATCTGGGCCGCGCCCGCGCCGACCGCGGCGAGCACCAGGAGCGGGACGAACCCGCGCGGCAGGGGGGCGGTGGGGGCGGAGGTCCCGGTGGACGGCGCGAGCAGGGGCGACGCGCTGAGCGGTGCCGCGTCGAAGGTGTGCGGCGCCGCGGTGGCGGAGTCGGAGGACAGGTCCATGGGCTTCCTCGCCAGCTGGGGCCGTCTCGTGGCGGCCGGTTGTCGACGTTGACATCCCCGGGAGGGGGACGAGGAGGACGGTAGAGCCAAAATCTGAAGGGGTCAATGTTTTCGGCTGTGAGCTGCTAGCGTGCGGACATGGCCGGACCCCGCGGCGAGTACCGCAAGAGCGCGGAGCGCCGTCAGCAGATCCTCGACGCCGCCTTCACCGTCTTCACTCGCAGCGGCTACACCGGCACGTCCGTCAACGAGATCGCCCGCGCCGTCGGGATGACCCAGACGGGTGTCCTGCACCACTTCTCCGGCGGGAAGATGGCGCTGCTGCGGGCGGTGCTCGAGCAGCGCGACGTGCGGGCCGAGCACCTGCTGGCCGGTCGCCGCGGCCGCGACTTCCTGGCCGGGCTCGTCGAGGTCTCCCGCACCCAGGCCGGCCAGCGCGGTGTCGTGCAGCTCTACACCGTCCTGTCGGCGGAGGCGACCGATCCCGACCACCCCGCCCGCGAGTACTTCGCCGAGCGGTTCGAGCGCATCGCCAACGCGGTCACCACCGCCTTCGCCGAGGAGGACGCCGTCGGCGGTCTCCTCGACGACGTCGACCCCCGCCGCGCCGCGTTCAGCTCGATCGCCATGACGGAGGGCCTGGAGCTGTTGTGGCTCGACGGGTTCGACGTCGACATGGCCGACGGCATACGCCGCCACCTCAACAGCTTCCTCCACACCCCCCTCTAGAGGTCCCCGCGCCGGCGCTGTCGCCGGCGGGACCCGCACCGGCCCCAGGAGCACCGTGAGCACCAGCGCCCACCCCGTCGCCATCCACCCCGTCACCGTCCGGCCCGTCACCGTCGAGCACCACCGCGAACCCCTCGGCATCGGCCAGGAGCGCCCGCGCCTGTCCTGGGTCGTCGACACCGGCGAGCCCGGCTGGGTGCAGCACGCCCACGAGATCGAGGTGACCGACCCCGACCACCCGGGCGAGCGTTTCCGCACCGGACGCGTCGACGGCGCCGAGCAGGTGCTGGTGCCCTGGCCGGCCGCCCCGCTGGGCAGCCGCGAACGGCGCTCGGTGCGCGTGCGCGTGTGGGGGCCCGCGCAGGAACCCTCGGCGTGGAGCGAGCCGACCGTGCTCGAGACCGGGCTGCTGGACGCAGGCCTGTGGCAGGCGCGGGTGGTGGCCCCGGTGCTGCCGCCCGCGGGGGAGGGCGGTGAGCCCGCGGCCCTGCTGCGCGGGGAGGTGCAGCTCCCCGGCGGGGTCGTGCGCGCCCGCGTGCGCGCCACCGCCCACGGCGTGATGACGCTGCACCTCAACGGCGCACCGGTCGGCGAGGACGTGCTGCACCCGGGGTGGACCAGCTACGCCACCCGTCTGCGCTACCGCACCTGGGACGTCACGGACCTCGTGCGGGAGGGCCGCAACGCCCTCGGCGTGCACCTGGCCGACGGCTGGTGGCGCGGCTACCTGGGTTTCGCCGGGCTGCGCGACGTCTACGGCGAGCGCACCGCGGCCCTCGTCCAGCTCGAGGTGGACCACGCCGACGGCACCCGCACCGTGGTGGGCACCGACGCCTCCTGGCGCTCGACCCTCGGCCCCGTCACGCGCGCCGACCTGTACACGGGCGAGACGTTCGACGCCCGCCGCCGCCTCGACGGGTGGGACAGCCCCGGTTTCGACGACGCCGGCTGGGACGCCGTGACGGTCGAACCCTTCGACACCGCCACGCTCGTCGCTCCCGACGGCCCGCCCGTGCGCCGGCAGGAGAGCCTGCGAGCGGTGGGGATCACCACCTCGCCGTCGGGGCGCACGATCGTCGACTTCGGCCAGAACCTCGTGGGGCGCCTGCGCGTCCGCGTGCCGGCCGGGGAACCCGGCAGCGTCATCACCCTGCGCCACGCCGAGGTGCTCGAGCACGGTGAGCTCGGGGTCCGCTCGCTGCGCGCCGCCCGCGCCACCGACGAGGTCGTCCTGGACGGCCGCGAGTTCACGTGGGAACCGGAGTTCACCCTCCACGGCTTCCGCTACGCCGAGGTCACCGGCTGGCCGGGCGAGCTGACGGCCGACGCCCTCGAAGCCGTCGTCGTGCACACCGACCTGCGCCGCCTCGGGGAGTTCGAGACCTCCGACCCGCTGCTGAACCGCCTGCACGAGAACGTCCTGTGGAGCATGCGCGGCAACTTCGTCGACGTGCCCACCGACTGCCCGCAGCGCGACGAGCGCCTCGGCTGGACCGGCGACCTGCAGGTGTTCGCCCCCACCGCGGCGTACCTGCACGACACCACCGGCATGCTCACCGGCTGGCTCGCGGACCTGGCGGCCGACCAGCACCCCGACGGCAACGTCCCCGTCTACGTGCCGTGGGCCGACGTCGACCCGAACCTGCCGCCGCTGGGCGCCGAGGCCGGGTGGGGCGACGCCGCCACCGTGGTGCCCTGGACGCTGTACGAGCGCTCCGGCGACGCGGGGATCCTGCGCCGGCAGTGGCGTTCCATGACGGCCTGGGTGGACGCGTTCGCCGCCCGCGCCGGCGAGGAGCTGGACTTCGCCAGCGGCGGGTTCTCCTTCGGCGACTGGCTCGACGCGGCCGCCCCCGACGACCAGCCGTGGGCGGCCCGCCTGCCGTGGCAGGCCGTCGCCACCGCCTACCTGGCCCGCTCCGCGCAGATCGTGCGCGACACCGCGCGCGTGCTCGGCGAGGACGAGGCGCAGCAGCGCTACGGCGAGCTCGCCGACCGCGTCGCGCAGCGCTTCCGCACCGAGTACGTCACCCCCAGCGGCCGGGCGGCGTTCCCCTCCCAGACCGCCCACGCCCTCGGCCTGGCCTTCGGCCTGCTGGACCCCGCGCAGCGCGAGCGCGCCGGTGAACTCCTCGCCCAGCAGGTGGCCGCCGACGGGTACCACGTGGGTTCCGGTTTCCTCGGCACGCCGCTGGTGTGCGACGCCCTGGCCGACACCGGCCACGGCGCCACCGCGTGGCGCCTGCTCCTGCAGACCGAGTGCCCGTCGTGGCTGTACGCGGTGACGATGGGAGCCACGACGATTTGGGAGCGCTGGAACTCCATGCTCCCGGACGGCTCCATCAACCCCGGCAGCATGACGTCCTTCAACCACTACGCGTTCGGCGCCGTCGCGGACTTCCTGCACCGCCGCGTCGGTGGCCTGGCGCCCGCGGCGCCCGGCTACCGCCGGTTGCGGATCGCGCCGCTGCCGGACCCGGCGCTCACCTGGGCGCGCACCGCGCACGAGACCCCCTACGGGCGGGCCGCGGTGTCCTGGACCCTCGACGGGGAGGAGTTCACCCTGGAGGTCGTGGTCCCGCCGTCGACGCAGGCGGACGTGCACCTGCCGGACGGCTCGCCCCCGACCACCGTGGCCGCGGGCGTGCACCGCTTCACCTGCACGGTGCGGGCGGGCGCCGCCGCCGAGGCCCCGGCCGCCTTCGCCGGGTCGTAGGTCCCGCCCGCCGCACCGGTACCGGACGATCGGAGGTCGCACGTGCCCACGAGCACCACCCCGGGCAGCCCTACGGGCAGCACCCCGGAGCACCGGGCGCTGCAGCGCCGCGTCGTGCGCGTCCTGGCCGCCGGTCAGGTCCTGGGCGGGCTGGGCACCGGCGCCACCCTCAGCCTGGGTGCGCTGCTCACCACCCGGGTGTCCGGCTCGCCGGCCTGGTCCGGGATGGCCGCCACCACGGCCACCCTGGGCGCGGCCCTGCTCGCGGTGCCGCTGGCCCGGCTCGCGCAGGCACGGGGGCGGCGCACCTCCCTGAGCACCGGCGCGCTCATCGCCGTGCTGGGCGGGGCGGTGGTCGTCACCGCCGCCGTGCTGGGCAGCCTCGTCCTGCTGCTGACGGGACTGCTGCTCATGGGGTCCGCCCAGGCGCTGAACCTGCAGGCCCGCTTCGCCGCCACCGACCTGGCCGCCGCCGACACCCGCGGTCGCGACCTCTCCCTGGTGGTCTGGGCCACCACCGTCGGGGCGGTCACCGGACCGAACCTCCTCGAACCCGGCGAGGCCGTCGGCCGGGCCCTGGGCCTGCCGCCGCTCACCGGCGGCTTCGTCGTCTCCGCGTGCGCGCAGGCGCTCGGCGCCGTCGTCCTGCTCGCGGGGTTGCGGCCCGACCCGCTCCTGACGGCCACCGCGCTCGCCGCGGCGCAGACGCACGGTCCCGCCGGTGGCGCCACCGCTGCTCGCCCCGTCGGCGGGCTGAGCGTGCTGCGCTCGAACCTCGCCGCGCGCCGCGCGGTGCTCACCGTCGCCGGCAGCCACGCCACCATGGTCGCGCTGATGTCGATGACCCCGGTGCACCTGACCGGGCACGGCGCCTCGCTCAGCCTCGTGGGGTTGACGATCAGCCTGCACGTGGCCGGCATGTACGCCCTCTCGCCCGTCTTCGGCGCCCTCAGCGACCGCGTCGGCGCCCGCGCCGTCGTCCTCGCCGGGCAGGCGCTGTACCTGGGGGCGCTGCTGCTGGCCCTGCTGGGCTCGGAGGACGCGACGCTCGTGACGATCAGCCTGGTCCTGCTGGGGCTGGGGTGGTCGGCGTCGATCGTGGCCGGTTCCACCCTGGTCGGTTCCGCGGTCGCGCCCGTGCAGCGGCCCCGCCTGCAGGGGGTGTCCGACTCGCTCATGGGTTACGCCGGGGCTGCCGGGGGTGCGCTCGCCGGGCCCGTTCTGGCCCGGGTCGGTTTCGACGGGCTGGCCGCCGTCCTGCTGGTCCTGGTGCTCGCCGTCGCCCTGGCGCAGCGCGACGGACGGGCGCCGGGCCGGGAACCCCTCGAGCGAGCCGAGGCGTGACCCGGCCCGGCCGGTGACGGACCCGCGGGGCTCAGCGGACGCGTTCGGCGGTGAACTGCATCTTCGGGTTCGCGAAGGAGTCCTGCGCGCGCACGATCTGCAGTTCCCGCTCCCCGGAGCGGTACGTCAGCTCGATGAGGTCGAACACGCTGGAGGCGGTGCGCTCCAGCGCGGTCGCGGCCTCACCGGTGGACCGGTAGTGCGCCGCGAACAGGGCCGCGGTGACGTCCCCGGAACCGTTCGCCTTGAACGGCAGCCGCGGGGTGCGCACGATCCAGGAACCGGCGTCGTCGGTGGCGAGCATCTCGATGCCGTCCTCGCCCACCTCGGGCCGCTCCACGCTCGTGACGAGCACCGTCGACGGGCCCATCGCGCGGGCGAGGTCCACGGAGGCCAGGGTGGACTCCAGCGTCGTCGGCTCGGTGCCGGTGAGGAAACCCAGCTCGAACTGGTTCGGGGTGATGATGTCCGCGACGGGCACCACCCGGTCCCGCAGCAGGTGCGGGATCTCCGGCGCCACGAAGCAGCCCGACTTCGCGTTGCCCATCACGGGGTCGCAGGCGTAGACGGCCGACGGGTTGGCGGCCTTCACCCGGCGCACCGCGTCGACGATCACGTCGCCGATCCCGGTGCCCCCCTGGTAGCCGGACAGGACGACGTCGACCTGCGGGAAGACCCCCCGCTCCTCCACGCCGGTGAGGACGTCCCGGACGTCCTCCGCGGCCATGACCGGGCCCCGCCAGGCGCCGTACCCGGTGTGGTTGGAGAAGTTGACCGTGTGGACGGGGACGACCTCCACGCCGATGCGCTGCAGGGGGAAGACCGCGGCCGAGTTGCCGACGTGGCCGAAGGCCACCGCCGACTGGACGGAGAGGAAGATCACGAGGTCAGCCCTTCAACGGTGCGGGAGTGCCCGGGAGCACGCTGCCGTGCCTGCGAGCGGCGATCCGCTGCCGCCGGAGGCGACCGGCATCGTACCCACCGCACCTGCCCGGGCGCCCCCGCGAGGCGGCCGGGGTGCGTTGCCCCGCACCCGTCCGGGGCAGCACGATGCCCGCGTGAACAGCCCCACCCCCTCCACCCCGGACGGCGGCGCGTCCCTGGACGGCACCGCCGTGCAGGAGGTCGCGGCCCGGGTGGCGGAGGAGCTGCCCGCCGTCACCCGCACCTGGCCGTTCGGTCCCGAGCACGACGTGTACAAGGTCGCCGGGAAGGTGTTCCTGATGGCGACCGAGGCCACCGGCCAGCCGATCGTCACCCTCAAGTGCGACCCGGAGCACGCCCGGGCGCTGCGCCAGGAGTTCGACGGCATCACCGCCGGCTACCACGTGAACAAGCGGCACTGGATCTCCGTGGCCGGCGGCCCCGGCGTCACCGCCCGGCTGGTCGAGGAACTCGTCCTGGACGCCTACGGGCTCGTGGTCGCCGGGATGCCCCGGCGCGCGCGCCCCGCCGTGCCCGATGCGGTGCGGCGGCGCCTCGGGGGTGTCGCGCCGGGCGGGACTCCCGACCGTGCCCGCCCGGTGCTGCCCGGGGGGTGACCGTCCGCCGGCGCGACCGGCGCGGCGCCATACTCGTCCGGTGAGCGACGCACCCGCCTTCCCCGTCCGGACCACCGCCGAGCTGGACGCCATGCGCGAAGCCGGCCGCGTCGTGGCCCGCACGCTGCAGGCGGTGCGCGCCGCGGCCGTGCCCGGCGCGAAGCTGCGCGACCTGGACGAGATCGCGCAGACCAGCATCCGCGAGGCCGGCGCCCTGCCGTCCTTCCTCGGCTACGCCCCCTCCTGGGCGCCGCGGCCGTTCAACGGCGTGCTGTGCCTGTCCGTCAACGAGGTCGTCGTCCACGGCCGCCCCACCGGCCGCCGCCTCGACGACGGGGACCTGCTCAGCATCGACGCCGGCGCCATCCTGGACGGCTGGAACGGCGACTCCGCGATCACCGTCCACGTCGGGCAGCAGCACGAGGACGACGTGCGGCTGGTGCGGGCCACCGAGGAGGCCCTGGCGGCCGGCATCGCCGCCGCCCGCCCCGGCGCCACCCTGCTGGACGTGGCGCGCGCCGTCGACGAGGTGGCCCGCCGCCACGGCTACTCCCACCTGCCCGACCACGGCGGCCACGGCATCGGCCGCAGCATGCACGAGGCGCCGTTCGTGCCCAACCGCCCGGCGCCCGGCGCCGACGCGGTGCGCCTGGAACCCGGCAGCACCCTGGCCATCGAGCCGATGCTGCTGGCCGGCGGGGAGGGCTACCGCACCGCCCGCGACGGCTGGTCGGTCGTCACCCTCGACAAGCGCCGCGCCGCGCACGCCGAGCACACCGTCGCCGTCACCGCGGACGGTCCCGTGGTGCTCACCGCCCTCTGACGCGGGGTCCCCGGCTCGTGGGACGCGTGCGGATCGGGACGTCCGGCTGGACCTACCCGGAGTGGCGCGGGGTGTTCTACCCGCCCGGCCTGGCGCAGCGCCGGGAGCTGGAGCACCTCGCCGGCCGGCTGGCGAGCGTGGAGCTGAACGCCTCCTTCTACGCCCTGCAGCGCCCCGCGAACTACCCGTCCTGGGCGCGGCGCACCCCACCGGGTTTCTGCTTCAGCGTCAAGGGCTGGCGGGCCGTCACCCACGAACACCGCCTCGTGGACGTGCGGGACGCGCTCGCCGCGTTCTTCGCGTCAGGCGTGCTGGGCCTCGGCGACAAGCTCGGGCCGGTGCTGTGGCAGCTGCCGCCCAGCCTGCGCTTCGACGCCGACGTGCTGGCGCGGTTCTGCGCGCTGCTGCCGCGCACCACGACCGCCGCCGCGGAACTCGCCGCGTCCGGCGCGCCCGGCTCCGCCGTACCGCTCGCCGTCGAGGAGCGCCCGCTGCGGCACGCCGTGGAGGTGCGCCACCGCAGCCACGAGGACCCGGCGCTCGCCGAGGTGCTGCGCGCGCACGGCGTCGCGCTCGTCACCGCCGACACCGGCGGGCGCTGGCCGCTGCGGCTGGAGCAGACCACCGACTTCTCCTACGTGCGGCTGCACGGCTCACCCGAGCTGTACGTCAGCGGCTACGACGCCGCCGCGCTCGACGACTGGGCCGGGCGGGTGGAGGCGTGGGCGGCGGGTGGGCGCGACGTGTACGTCTACTTCGACAACACCATGGCCGCGCGGGCCCCCGTCGACGCGCTCGCCCTCGCGCAGCTGCTGGGGCGGTGAGCACGCGGTCCGCTGCGGACCGCGCGGGTCCAGGGGCCCGCCGCTCAGGCCGTGCGCGTCCACGTGGGCGACGAGACGGGCCCAGGCACGTTCCTCCGCGCGGGTGTCACTGCTGTGCGCGTGGCGGCGCTCGGCGTGGGCGGCGGCCAGCCACGCGGCGTGCAGGCGCCGAGCCTGTGCGAGCGGGGAGCGCCTGCGGAAGATCGCCATGCTGCCGTTCCTTCACGTGTGTGCCGACGGCCGCCATTGTCGCGCCGCGCGGCGGTGGAGGAGGCCTTTTTCGCCGCGGTCGTGCGCGGTGTCGCCGGCGCCGAAACTGCCCGACGACGCCACCGGGATGCCCCCGGCCGACGACGCGAACGACGAGCCGGGGGACGAGGACGCATCCAGCTCCGGTGCGGTCGGGGACTGACACCGGGGACGAGGAAGGAGACAGCGTGGCCATCGCCCTCGTCGAGGCGGCCCGGCTGGCCCGTGCCAACCGGGCGCAGGCCGAGGAGCTCGAGGACCGCCACGCGGCGCTGCTCACCCGTGCGGAGCGTGAGCGCACCGCGCAGGAGCAGCGCCGGCGGGAGGTCTACGACGAGGTCCTGGTGCCTTTCCGGGACGTCTTCGCGCAGCTGAAGAACGTCGACCTGGCCGAGCTGGCGGGCATCGACCTGCCCACCACCGGTTCGGCACCGCAGGTCCAGGTCGTCCGGGTGCGGCTGAGCGCCCTGCGCACGGTCGGGGCGCTGGCCGGTGGGCTGACCGCGGGCGCCGGGGCCGGTGCGACGGCCTTCGCCACCGTGGGCGCCTTCGCGGCCGCCTCCACCGGCACCGCGATCTCCACCCTGTCCGGGGCCGCCGCCACCAGCGCCACGCTCGCCTGGCTCGGCGGTGGATCGCTCGCGGCGGGGGGCGGCGGCGTGGCCGCGGGCACCGTCGTCCTGGGCGGGCTGGTGGCGGCGCCGGTGCTGCTCACCACCGTCGGTGTCGTCTCCTGGCAGGGACGCCGGCAGCGCAGGAAGCAGCAGCAGACCGCGCAGGAGCTCAGCCGCGCCGACGCCGACCTCACCCGCGCCGAGACCGGTGCGCACCTGCCGCAGCTGCAGGCCCTCGTCGAGGCCGACGACGACTACGCCACCTACTCCCCGGCCCAGCGCGCTCAGGTGGCCACGGTGGTGTCCCTGGTGACGACGACGATCTCGATCATGTCCACGCCGCTGACCGACGAGGACGGGGTGGTCACCGACCTGTCCGGGCAGGTCGTCGACGACGCCAGGCGACGCCTGCAGGACCTCGGGGGCGGTGGTCCTGACGAGCCCGCCGGCCGACGCCGCAGGCTCCGGCGCAGCGGCGTGGATGCGGTGACCTGAGCGCTCGTCAACGCCTCGACGCGCAAGCTCGCCGAGCAGACCGCGGAGGCGCTGCGCATCCGGGGGATCGCCCAGCAGGTCGCGCAGCGGTACCGCAACACCGGCCTGCCCCAGCGTGCCGGGCACCTGTTCGAGGTGATGCACGAGGCGTCCTTCAACCGGGACGCGATCGCCAAGGGCTCCACGGTGCGTGCCCCCACCACCGAGTGGGCCGCCGGCGGTTCGCAGAACGCTGCGGCCGACCTGCACCTCGTCGACGGCGAGCGGTTGCTGGCCGCGGCCCAGGCCAAGCTGATGGGCCGCGCCACGACCACCGCCAGGAGCATCGCCAGCGAGCGCTACGAGGGCATGCAGCGCCTCATCGCCCAGGACAAGCTCGCAGCCGTCGAGGACCTGCTCGACCGGCGCCTGACCCTCAACGCCGAGGGCATCGGCTACGCCGACTACCTCGACGCCCGTGCACACGTCACGGACGTCCTGCACGCCGGGGACGTGCGCAGCCGCCCGGTGTCGACGGAGGAGGCGTACCGGGCGGCAGCAGACCCCGCGAGGTGGGGACACCGGCAGGCCGCGGCCGCCGCGTCCCGCGAAGTCGGCGCCGCGATGGCAGCCGGCGCAGCGACAGGAGCCGTCCTCACCGGTGTCCTGGAGGCCGCCGGCCACGCCGCCCGGGTGCGGGCAGGCGAGACGTCGGCGGCCGCTGCGGCCGCCAGCGCCGCCGGGGCCGCCGCACGCGCCGCGGTGCGCTCCGGTGCGATCGCCGGTCTCGGGAAGAGCATCGGCGTCGCCGCGAAGGCCGGAGCCCTGCCCGCCGCCCTGGGCAGGGGGTCCTCACCGGCCTCGATGGCCGAGGCCGTCGCCGAGGTCACCGAAGCCGGGATCGCCTTCGCCCGCGGCGACATCGACTCGGGCGAGCTCGCCGCACGCTGCTGCGAGGCCGCCCTGCGGGCCACGCTGACCGGGGTGTGCGGCGCGGTCGCCCAGACGGTGATCCCCGTGCCGGTCGTGGGGGCGCTCGCCGGTGGTCTCGTGGCGCAGGCGGCGGCGACCTTCATCGCCCAGGGGCTGCGCACCGCACTCGCGGCCGCCCGCACTGAGCGCCTCGACGGCGAGCGGATCGGGGTTCTGGAAGACGAGACAGCCACCGCTGTCGCCACGGCGCTCCTGCTCGGGGAGGCCGAGCGCGCGCTCGGTGAGCAGCGCAACGCCTACGTCACCTCGACCGTCAGCCCGCTGCTGGACGACGCGTTGATCGCCGTCACGAGCGCTGACCCTGATGAGGGTCTCAAACGGCTCAGCGAGGTCGCTCGGTGCTTCTCCGGCCGACCGTTGTTCGTGACGGTCGAGGAGTTCGACGCGTGGATGGCTGACCCGCTGACGTCGCTGACGATGGACCCCAACTGGCGCTGACGCCCGGAGCTGGGGTGCTGCTTCCTTGGCGAGTGCAGGCCCAGGGGCCTAGATCCCATAGGGCCCTGCAGGTCGAGCGGGTGGGCCCCCAGGGGCTCGAACCCTGAACCCGCGGATTAAAAGAGCGGGGAGGGGCGTCTGCGGAGGTCCGGGGAAGGCGGCTGACCTGCGGGGATGGTGCGCTGGCGTGCGGGGGGAGTGCGGCGGTTGCCGTCGCGTTGCCGTCACGGCTGCCGTCAGCGTGGACCCGTAACGCTCACCGGCACAGGTGGGAGCCATCGCTGGGTGGCCACGTCCAGTGCTCGCCAGCGTTTCCGTCCCTGAGCTTCGCCGTGCTAGGAACTCATTCTCCTGTCACGAGATCCATAAGTTTGGAGTAGCTGTCGACTACGTCGTACTCCACACCCCCGTGCTCGGTCTTGGCGCTGAGCGCGGCAAAGAACTTTCGTGCACACTCGATCTTGGCTTCCTCGACGCCCTTGAGCTGCAGGGTCGACATGGAGCCCTTGGTCTCGGCGACGAAGTAGACGTGCTTGATCTTCGCCGTGTCGTCGCGAAAAGCGATTGCCCAGTCGGGGTTGTAGTCGCCGACGGGGGTTGGGATGAAGAACCCGCGCGGCAGCTTCGAGTACACGACTACTTCGTCGCTGACGTCGAGCTTCTCGACGAACGAGCGCTCGACCTTGGAGTCAGTGATAACGTACTCGTAAACACTCTTCTTGAGCTTGTTGCCGGCCTTCGACAGGTCCTGGGCGGTCTGATTCCCTGTGAAGATCGACGAGTCGTAGCGGCCGTCGAGCGGGTCGTAGGTGAGGTGCTCTACGATCACGGTGGCCTTCTGCTCATTGATGAGCCGGGCGGCCTCGGTGATGAACTGCTCGGGGTTCTGCTTGAACTTCGCGAACGTGCCCGGCTGGATTCCGGTGAGGATGGCCGCACAGGTACGCCGGGTGAGTTGCGTCTTCTCCGCGATCTCGCCGAGGAGGTCATACTTCACGGTCGAGCCCGCCGAGACGGCCGAGTGCGCGATCCTGGTCTCGGCGACCTTGAAGCCTGTGCCGGCTTCGAGCTGCTCGACATCGAGGCCGACGACCTGCTTGCCGCTCTCAACGAGATACTGCATCACTGTAACGTTGAGCGAGGAGTCGAGGGTACGGATGCAGTTCTTAATCAGCTCCTGTGAGTCGAACTTGACCTGATAAACAGCCTTGTGGTTGATGCGCGCCCACAGTTCCTGAAACTCGCGCTTCGTGAAGTTGACCTCGTTGAGCGGAATCTTCTTAGGCTTACGCCCGTCGATCGGCCTAGGAACGTCAAGGTAGAGCGCGTCGACCAGTGGCCACATGAAGTCGATGACCGGTTTGAGTACTTCGGCGGTCGGTGCAGCGAGAGTTCCATCGGCGCGGGCGTCCTTGTACTCCTGGGTAACCAGGCCGTCGTCGTCGATGTAGTTGTTGCGGATGAGGTGGTTGTACAGAGCCTGAGCGACCGCCTTCTCCAGTACGCTGGTCGACCCATCGGCGGTGCTGAATTGTTTGCCGATGAAGTACTCCACGGTGGCCTTGCGGGGGCGGGCCGACAACGACTCGACGATCTCCTTCTGGAGCGCGGTGACGAAGTCGGTATAGGACTCGTCGGTGACGACGGTCAGCTCGTTGATGTCATGCACGGTGACCGGGTTGTCCATTCGCTCGCCGTTCTGGTCGACCGCCAGGCGCAGGCCGCGGCCAATCTCCTGCCGCCGCGTCGTGGTGTTGTCGCTCTTCTTGAGCATGCCCATCACGAAGACGTTCGGATTGTCCCAGCCCTCCCGCAGCGCCGAGTGCGACCAGATGAACCGGACGGGTTCCTCGAACGACAGCAGTCGCTCCTTGTCCCTTAAGATGAGGTCGTAGGCGTCCACATCGTCGGACTGCCCGGCGAAGTCGCCACGCGCGACGATTTTGCCGTCGATCGAGTGACCGGTCTTCTTGTCGATCGAGAAGTAGCCCTCGTGTGTCGAGCGAACTCCAATCGCCTCGACGTGCTTTCGGTACCGCTCCGCGGCGTCGTCGAGATCGAGCTGGCCGAGGTAATCGGCGAGCACTGCTTCGTACTCCTCTTCGAAGACCCGCGCGTACTCGCCAAGGGTGTCCTCGCGCTCATAGTCCCGGTACTTAGCGACCTCGTCGATGAAAAACAGAGACAGGGTCTTGATGCCCTGCGCGAACAGTTCGCGTTCCTTGTCGAGGTGGGCGCGGATGACCTCGCGAATCTGGATGCGGCGCTTCGCGTCGTCGGTCACGTCCTGAGTGACCTCCCCCGCACCCATGATGTCGCCGTTGCTCAGCTCGATGATGTCGCGGTTCACGTCGACCTCTCGGACGAACAGGCCCTTATACGCCTCGATTCCGCCGGAGATGTCGTGCAAATTCATTCCCTGACTCAAGCGCTTCACCTGACGCTTGATGCCCTGAGCGGTCTGCACCTCAAGCTCAACGCGTGCCTTCGGGAAGTCCGCCCCCTTGCCGACCTCCAGGCCGTCGACATACAGGTATGCGGTGCTGCCGGCCAGGTGCTTCACGGTGATGCCGCGCACCGCGATCTTCTTCACCAGCTTCTGGTTGTACGCGTCGACAGCGTCGAGGCGGTGGATCTTCGTGCGCTCAATCTTGTGAGTGGCCGAGTAGCGCAGCGCGAATAGGGCGTTGAACAGCCCGAGCGCTTCCAGCGACTTCGACGGCTTCTTCGCGTCGCCCTCGATCTTCTGCGGCTCGTCTATGATCAGGATCGGCCGATTCGCCGCGATTACATCGATGGGCCTACGAGACTGGAAGTCGTCGAGCGCCTCGTAGATGCGACGCGCATCCTTGCCCGTGGCGTTGAACGCCTGGATGTTGATGATCATCACCTGCACGCCTGCGTCCGAAGAGAAGCGCTCCAACTCGTGCAGCCGCGAGGAGTTGTAGACGAAGGTGCGCGGCTTGGTGCCGTAGAGTTGTTGGAAGTGCTCCGCGGTGATGTCGAACGACTTCTTCACGCCCTCACGGATCGCGATCGACGGCACCACGACGATGTACTTGGACCACCCATACCGCTTGTGCAGTTCCATGATGGACTTCGTGTAGACGTAGGTCTTTCCGGTACCGGTCTCCATCTCAATATCGAGATTGAGCGGGGCGGCGGACTTCTTGACCGGGTCCTTGAGGTCCTTCGAGGGCGCCAGCCCGCGCGGTTGCTGCACTCGGTGTACATTTTCCAGCAGCTGGGATGTCGTGAGCGCGATCTCGGCGTTGCGCAGCCCAGCGTCCTCCAACAGCGTCAACCCCGCGTCCTTGCCGGGGTCGATGCGGTACTTCACCCCGTCCGCATACGGCTGCCCGGTGAAGACCTCGACTACGGCATCGACGGCCTCGGTCTGGTACTGCTGCACTTTGAACTGAAGCTTCATGGGTCAGATGGCCCTTACCTGTGTCTCGGGTGACACCTCGCGGAAGACCTGCTGGGCGTTGATGCGAGCGGCGTCGCTTGCGAAGGCGGCATCCAGAAAGACAGCGCGCAGCGGATGCCGTCCAGCGATCGCTTGCACGACCTCGTCGGTGACGTCATCAGCGAAGCACGCGATCAAAGCGTCATCGGCGACCGACAGCACACGTCGGCCTCCGACGTCCTCGACCGCGATCGGCTCAGCAAGGTCGAGCCCCCAGTCCAGCAGCACCTGAAAGAGCAGGTCTTCGTCGGTGCGGTCGGGCTTCACGCTGCGGACGGCATCCAAGAGCTCGAATTGCACCAGGTCGTCCGCGGTTGCCGCCGTGTCAGCCATGCTTGTCGTTGCAACGTGTAGTGACCGAAAGCCGACGTCGAGATCTTCGCTCAGCTGTCCGGCGGACTGCGTCACCTGCGCGCCGGCGCGGCGCAGGCGCTCTCGGGCGATGTCGGCGATGGTGTCATAGTCGGGCTGGTCAACCGGCTCGCCGAGCTGAATGAGAATGTAGCGGCGGTGTCCGCCATCCGCGGCATTCAGTTCCATGACGGCGTGGCCAGTCGAGCCAGAGCCAGCAAAGAAGTCGAGAACAACCGCGTTCGGGTTGTTCCTGGTGATTGCGCCAATCCAACGCACCAGGACTGCGGTGTCCTTCGGGTAGTCGAAAACGCCAGCGCCCAGCAGATCAGCAAGCTTCTTTGACCCGGGCATACGAACCTGGGTGAAGGTGGGGTACGGGACCCGACTGCCTTGCTCCTCGAGGAACCGCTTCAGGCGGGGGGAAGTTGTCTCGTCCGGCCCGAATACGACTCGACCTTCAGCAATCAATGCTTGCATCCTGTCGGCCGAATAGACCCAACCGTTCGGATGCATTCTAACCGGCCGCCCGGTGACTGGGTGGGCGACTGGATATTGTAGATTGGGACGTGGGTTCGGGCTTCGCAGGTCCGTTGCCTGGAACACTCGGCCCGACTCGTCAATCTGGTCGTAGCGGAAGACGGCCGGCTCCAGGTCGGCCTTGATCACCCTAACTCCGCTTCGGAAGATTTTGGTTGCCTTCGCGGGGTCGCCCTCCGACTGCTGCCAGGCGCGGCGAGCGACCGCCTCGACCTGGTCGATCCCAGGCTTGGGCTCCACCCAGCGAGTGTCGAGAGAACGAAGCAGACGCTCGTTCTTCGCGTAGATGAGCATGTAGTCAACGCCACCCGCTGTGTAGCGCGCATCGTTCTTCCCGCTGCCTTGCCACGTGACATTCGCGATGAAGTTCTCCGAGCCGAGGACCTGGTCAAGGAGCAGACGAAGGTTCCCATGCTCGTGGTCGCTGATGGCGACAACTATGACCCCGTCGTCGGTCAGCAGGCCACGCGCCAGCTTGAGTCGGGAATACATCATGCTCAGCCAGTCGGAGTGAAACCGACCGTTTGCTTCAGTGTTCGCCACAAGTCGGTCACCGATCTCCGACTTCTGGCCCGAGCGCATCAAGTAGTCGGCGCTCGATTCCGCGAAATCGTCTTCGTAGACGAAGTCGTTGCCTGTGTTGTACGGCGGGTCAATGTAAATGAGATTGACCTTGCCCAGATAGGACTCCTGGAGCAGCTTGAGCGCTTCCAGGTTGTCGCCCTCTATGAAGAGATTCTTGGTCGTATCGAAGTCGACCGACTCCTCCCGCGCCGGGCGCAGGGTCTTCGCGATTGGGGCATTGGTGGCGAAGGCCGCGGCGCGCTTGCCCGGCCAGTCGAGCTGGTATCGCTCCTGCGGCCCATCCACGATGTGGTGAGAGAGTTCCTGGCGGAGAGCGTCGAAGTCGATCGCACGGTTGGGGTTGCCATCGGCGTCGAGGGTTTCGGTGATGACCGTGGGGAAGAGTTCCGCGATCGCATCGATGTTGCGCTGGGTGACGTCAGGCGAGTGCATCTTGAGTCTGTCCACGGTCATTCCTTGTTGCTCGGTGTGGGGTTGGTCAGCTCGGTCAGAACTGCGGTGCGTTCACTGATCTGCCTTCGATATTCGATCTTTCGGTTGAGTTGCGGTTCGGTGCGCAGCTTGCGCTCCAGTGCGGCGATCTCGCGCTGAAGTCGTCGGGCGCGGTCCAGTCTGTCGATTGCCTCCGGGACTGTCTCGCCGGCGCGCTTGTCCATGGGCAACAAGGCGCTGAGGATCGCCTCATACAGGCCCGGCAGGTCGAGCGCGGTTGGCAGGGGCTGCCGCTCGGCGTCGGCGGACAGCCAACCGGCCGAGTAGTAGGCACCGACCGCGGGAGTCTTGCCGCCGAAGGTCTTCTGTGCGGCGACGGTGCGCACCTTGTCGCCGCCGGTGACCTCGAAGACGATCGGGAAGTGCACGGTCCTGTCGATGGCGGCGAGCACGTCGTCGGAAACGTCTACTCCCTTGGTCTCTACGGTGAATACCTGAATCTCCGGCACGGCGGTGGTTCCCCGTAGGCGGACGGTGTCGTCCCCTAGCTTGTAGCCCCAGATGATGCGCTGGACATCATTGACGAACTTCTCGCGCAAGGCGGCGCCGACGTTGCCGTGCTCGTAGAACTTCGTCTTGGGCACGGTGCGGCCGAAGGCTGCGTTGGGCGGCCAGCGGTAGAGGACGGGTTCAACCATCGGTGGGCTCCTCGACGATGGCCAGGAAGGCGATCAGCTCGAAGTCGTCGAGCCCGGCGATGGTCTGAAGGAGGGCGGTGGTGCGGCCGGGGCTGAAGAGGCTGTCGACGTCGCGTTCTTCGGTGACGTCAATCATGGAGCGGATCGCCTCGGTCAGCAGGTGGCTGTACCGGCTCATATCGGCACCGTCGCGGGTGGCGGCGTTGAAGACGCGGCACACCTCCCATGCAGGCTCGTCACGGTTGCGGCATCCGGCGCGAATCAGGTCGAGTAGGTGCTTGACCTCGGTGTAGTCGGCGATGACCTGACCCTCGTCGTCGAGGTAGACGAGGTAGTGCGGGTGCAGGCGGTTGCCGCGGTTGAGGTGCTCGTCGGCGTTGATGTTTCGGAGCACGAAGAGCGCGCCAGGCTTGAGGCCTTTGTCGCGGTCCGCGGGCACTACGGCGTGCAGACCCTTAGGGGTGCCGGCCAGGTCGCCGTACTCCTTGATGTAGCCGAGCAGGTCCATCCGGAAGTCGTTCAGGCCCAGGTCGGTGATCGAGACGCCGGTGCGCACGTCTTCGAGTTCGATGACCTCGTCCTGGAGTTTGCGGAGCTGCTCCTTGCGGAATGCGGCGTCGCTGGCCTCCTGGGTGAGCATGTTGTCGTCGGCGGTCGCGGCGAGGTCGGCGATGACCATGCGGTTCTCGACGCGCTCTTTGAGGTTGATGTACTCGTCGAGAGAGATATCGGGCCAGAAGTTCACGAGCTGGATGCGCTCATTGATTGAGCCAATGCGGTCAATGCGGCCGAACCGCTGGATGATCCGCACCGGGTTCCAGTGGATGTCGTAGTTGACGAGGAAGTCGCAGTCCTGGAGGTTCTGGCCCTCGCTGATGCAGTCGGTGCCGATCAGCACGTCGATCTCCAACGATTCCTTCGGCATCACCAGGTGTCGCTGCTTGGACCGCGGGGAGAACAGCGTGAGCGTCTGCTGGAAGTCATAGCCCTTGCCCGCTGTCGTCGAAGGGTTACCTCGGCCGGTCACGAGAGCGGAGTTGTATCCCTGCTGCTTCAGCGTCGGGGCGAGGTTTCTATAGAGGTACTCGGCGGTGTCAGCGAACGCAGAAAAAATAAGTACCTTGCGGTTGCCCGGGTTCAGCGGCTGAGTGAACTTGTTGAGGATGAGGTCCTGCAGCACGCTGAACTTCGCGTCGTGCTCGGAGGTGATGTCGCTGATCGAGGCGAGGAGCTGCTGGATGACCGTGGCGTCGTTGAGTAGGTCCCGGGTCCACGAATCGACGTCCATGTCGGCCAGGTCGATCTGCACCTTCTTGCCGACCGTGCCGCTGGTGGGAATCTCGAAGTCGTCGTCCTCGGCGTCAACGTCAGCGAATGCCGAGATGAGGTCGGCGATATTGGTCGAATGGTTATCGACGGCCTCGATCGCCTCGGCAACCGTCGTCTCAAGCCGGTTCAAGGTTAGTCGAAACGCCTCGACGCTGGACTCCAGCCGCTTGAGCAAGTTCACCGTCATGAGCTTGCGGATCCCCTGCTCTCGACTGGCCGCCCCCAGGTTCGCGTTTTCACCGCCCATGAAGTTCTGTCCGCTGCCTGCGCCGTAGATCTGCTCGTACTTGTCACGGCGGCTCGGAAGAACGTATGCAAGCGGCGTATACACGGCGAGCGTCAGGAGCTGGAGCTGCTCGAAGATTGCGTTAAACGTCGGCGCGTCTGTGAGCTCAGTCAGTGGCGGGCGCAGCGAGGCCGGCTTCAACCGCTGGGGGAATGCGCCGATGTCCGCCGTGTCGTAGAACGCTTGGATGTGCTTGCGGCTGCGGGCGATGGTGACCGCGTCGAGCAGCTCGAAGAAGTTGAAGTCCAGGCGCGCCAGGATCGCGTCGGTTGTGCGGTCATCCGGCTGCAGGTCGCTCCACTCGTTGAATACGCGCTGCGCCTGCCGGAACACCTCCTCGATTGAGGTCTGAATGTTCAGCTTTTCGGCGAGCTGTGTCGAGTCGCCCTCGTAGGCCAAGGCGAGCTGGTTGCGCAGGTCGTTAAACCTGTTGTTCACCGGTGTCGCGGAGAGCATCAGCACTTTGGTCTTGACGCCCTCACGGATGACCTTGCGCATCAGTTTCTGATAGCGGGTCTCACGTTCCTGTACCAAGTCGGCGTTGCGAAAATTGTGCGACTCGTCGATCACGACCAGGTCATAGTTCCCCCAGTTGATCAGGTCGAGCCGTTTGCCTAGCGAGTAACCGCCGTCGCGGGACAGGTCGGTATGGGCGAGCACATCGTAGTTAAAGCGGTCTTTGGCGAAGATGTTTGTCGTGTAGTTGCTGTTGTAGTTCGTCCAGTTGTCCGCGAGTTTCTTCGGTGCCAGCACGAGCACCGTCTTATTCCGCAACTCGTAGTACTTGATCACCGCCAGTGCCGTGAATGTCTTGCCCAGTCCCACGCTGTCCGCCAAGATGCAGCCGTTGTACGTCTCCAGCTTGTTGATCACACCAGTCGCGGCGTCCTTCTGGAAGTTGTATAACGCCCTCCAGGCCTCGGTGTCCTGATAGCCGGTCAGATCGTTGGGCAGCACATCCTCATTGATGTCGTCGAGGAACTCATTGAACAGGTTGTAGAGGATCAGGAAGTACACCCGCTGCGGGGAGTTCTCCGCGTATACGCTCGCGATGTGCTCCCTCACCGCCTCGGTCACATCCTCGAGCTGGTCTAGGTTGTGCCAAATTTGGTCGAAAAGCTGGATGTACTGTCGCGTCAGCGGGGCATCATCGATCTTGTGCACCATGTTGGACACCGCCGGACCCCGTTCATAGCCGAGGTCCGCCGTGGTGAACCCCTGAAGCGGTGCATAGGCGGCACCGTCGTCGACGACGGCGAACGACTGCATGGGCGCTCCGGTGCGGTTGGAACGGAACGTCACCTTCTGCCGTACCCACTCCGCGCACTCCCGCGCGATCGCCCGCTGTGTCAGCTTGTTGCGCAGCCGGATCTCGAACTCCGATCCATACAGCGTGGCGTCCCGGTTCTTGTCTTTCGGGATAAAGAACAGGCGCTTTTCCGGCGCGGGCTTGTCGGTCGCCTTCGTCGTCGTGAACGACGGTGCAGTGAAAATGAATTCGAGCTCCTTGATCGATTGGAGCTCACATTTCAATGCCTCGAAGGCGAAGATCGAGAACGTGCTCGCCGCGATCCGCAACTTCGACCCAGGCTTGATTGATCCCTTGAGGTCGTCACCAAGGAGTTCGTTAAGGTTGTCAATGATCCTCATCGGTCGACCTTCTCGCTGGTGGCGTCGACCGCGCCGTCAGCGCGCACCCACGCGTCAACCTCGGTGATCTGAAACTTCCACAGCCGTCCGACCCTGTGAGCGGGCATCGCCTTGTTGGCGATCCAGACATAGACGCTGTCCTTGGTCACGCCGAGATGCTCAGCTATCACGTCAGCAGACACCCAGGGCTCAGCCATACATCGCAGATTAGCCTACAGGCCCCGTCTTTGCCCGTTTCGCCGGATTCTTGCCTGGATAGCCCTGGCCCGTCGCGACTTGTGCCCCGCCGTTGTCATCAGTCCTCCGACGCATCCCTCCCGTTGCTGGCTACGGCGTGCGAGCCGTGCGAGCACGGCCGGAGGCCGCGCGCAGGGCGGTGAGACGCGCCGTAGCCAGCAACAGCGGTGGGCGCAGCCCGCCGCCTTGACGGAGTAGAGAAACTCCTCACAGCACTCGTGGCGCTGGTAGGTGGGGAGGCCCATCCTTAAACTGGTGAGGTGCGTGAGTCGCCAGGCCTACCTGAGCTGACCGTTCCGTCGGCTCGTAGTGCAGCACTGCGACTACTTGGCGGCGATGCGCGCCGATGGGGGCATGTTCAAGCTGTGGCCGCTAAGGCGGCGGGGGCGGCGCGAGCCTTGGCGCCAGCGGAGGCTGAGCTGCTCGTGCTAACCGCATGGCTTCACGACGTTGGGTACGCCGAGCCGCTCATGGCGACAGGCTTTCACTCGCTTGATGGCGCCCAATGGTTGCGCCAGCAGGGCCACGAACGGGTGGCGTGCCTGGTGGCGCATCACTCGTGCGCGTCCTTCGAGGCAGCCCTGCGGGGACTGTCTAAGGTCATGGCGACCTACCCGGACGAGGGCACCGCGGTACGCGACCTGCTGACCTACTGCGACATAACGACCGGCCCAGCAGGCCAGGCGATGACGATGGATGAGCGCTTGGCGGATGTGCAGGAGCGTTACGGCGCGGACGGAGTGGTCACCCGCGCCCTCCAAGCAGCGGAGAAGGAGCTGTCGCGTCAACTGGCTGCCGCAGAGCGGCTGTTGGCCGACTCTCAGCCGATGTAGGCCGCGGCCTCTCCGCGTAGGGCCACGCGGACGCGCAGCAGGATGGAGGGATGTACCTCGTCCTCGGTCATGGCTTCGAGGTCTTCGCGTGTGTGCCAGCCCACCTGACGGGTCTCGGCACTCAGTCGCGGGCTGCCACCGATGACGTGGCCGGCGAAGCAGACGGAGAACTGCTGGCGCACTTCCCCGTCGTCGTAGCTGACGACGTGGTGGGGGTCCGAGAAGACGCCCACGAGACGGTCGACTTCGATGTCGTAGCCGGTCTCCTCGCGAGCCTCCCGCACGGCCGTGTCCTTGATCGACTCTCCGGGCTCCATCCCGCCCCCGGGGATGGACCACCGGTCGGTGTCGCTGCGCCGGTGCATGAGCACCTTGCCGTCCTTCAGCACTACCACGCTGGCCGCCGGCACGAGGCTGTTTGGCGCGGGGGCATTGGGGTCGCGGTAGTGGTCGACGCGAGGCACGGCCACCAACCCTAGAGGAGCAGGAGGCTCAGACAGATGTGGCGGTGGCCCACACGTCGTCCATGTGCTGGACAAGGTTGTCGAAGACGCCGCCCTGGCCGACCCGGCGTAGGTGGAAGAGCGGGGACTCGTAGCCGGGCCGGCCGAACAGGTGCGGGGTGTACAGCAGCTCGTCGTCGAAGCGGAAGATCGAGTTGTACATCACCGTGCGGTGGTAGCGGACCTCGGTGAGGTCAGAACGCACGCAGGCATCCAGGTGGCGCAGCGAAGAGCGGATGCGCGGGGCGATGCCGCCGTCCAGGCGCTCTTCGGCGTCGCGAGCGGCCACCTCGGCGCTGTCGGGGTCGGCCACGGCGATGCGCACGCGGCACCCGTCACCGGCTTTGGCGACCAGGCGGGTGCCCAGGGCGGGGTAGAGCTCAGGCAGGAACTGCACGGCGTAGCCGAGGACGTCGACGGCGTGCCGGGCGTCGTCGATGAGGCGCGTCCACAGCGAGCTGGGGGCGTCGGCGCGGTGGGCGTAGGCGGCGACGACCTCGGCGGTGCTGCCGGCGCTACTGTCGAGCCGGGTCTCGCTGGTGGGCCACAGGTACGCCTCGTCCTCGGCGACGAGCTTGGCCACCGCCCAGCGGTGCCGCTGGTGCGGCACGCGGCCCTTGAGCCAGCGCTGCACCGTCTTCTCGTCCACCCCGGTCAGCTTGTGGACGTCCTCGACGGTCACGGTCGCGCGCACCATCGCGCGCCGCAGGCGTTCGTTCTCCACGTCACCCTCCTCGTTGGGACGTTTCGACACTATCCCAAGACGTCCTAAAACGTCCCACAGGGACGTTCGAACGTCCTTGCGAAGCCGGTGGACTCGGGATCACGGCGAAGCGCCGCTGAGGCAAGCCGCGGCCACGGGCCGCTGACAACGAGGAGGACGACATGGCGATCCAGGGTGCGATCCCGCTGGGGCAGGACCTGGTGTTCCCGCACGGGGCGTACGTGGTGGGTGAGGTCGAGCAGGTGCAGGACTTCGACCGCCGCCAGGCCGGCGAGGTGGACACGCAGTCCCGGGACAAGAACACCGGGGAGCGGCTGTGGGCGGTGCGGGTCATGGACGCCGACCCCGAGGCTCGCCGCGGTCAGGCGGAGGTCGTCGTCAAGATCGCCGCGGAGCACCAGCCGGTGCCGCCGGCACCGCTGCCTGGTCTGCCCTTCCGCCCGGTGGTCTTCGAAGGACTGACGGCCACGCCGTACGTGGACACCAACCGTGCCCGGCCTCGGCTGGCGTGGTCGCTGAAGGCGACGGGCATGGCCGCCCCCGGCAAGAGCACCGCGGCGAGCACGGCGAAGGCGGACGCGGGGCGGGCCGCCTGATGCGGACGGTGCACCGGCGCCATGCACGGGCGGAACGCAGCATCGCCGGACAGATCGGTGCGCTGCTGCGTTCCCGTCCCACCTCGCAGACGCCGTACCGGGACCGTGCGGTGTGGTTCGAGCGCAAGGCGCGGCTGTTCGGGCGCCTGGCGGAGCACTACGGCCAGGGTGACCCGCAGGAAGCGGCCGAGTGCCGCTACCTGGCCACCGTGGCCGCTGAGGAGGCGAGCCGGCTCCGCTCGGTTGAGGCGGTGGCTCGGTGATCGGAGGACCGAAGGGTGTGGTGACGCGCCAACCCGCCCGGCAGGACACCAGCTCCACTGACGACTGGGTGGCGGATCTGCTGCTGATGCTGCTCGAGCTGGCCTGGTGGCTGCTCAGGGGCGTCGTGCGGCTGGCGTGGCGCTTCCCCGTCCCCGCCGGCTTCGCGCTCGTCGGTTGGTGGGCCTACCGCAGCGACCACCTGCTCGCCGTCGGGATCGTGGCGGTCGTCGTGGTGGTGGCCGTGGTGACGTGGCGCCTGGCCTGGCCCAGCTCGTTCCTGTGCTGGGTGTCGCGGCCGGCGTGGCGACGGCGCAAGCGGCGGGCGATCCGGCACAGCTGGCCTGGACTGTGCGAGCGGGTCGGCCTGGCGCTGACCGTTGTCGAGCACCGCTCCGGTGGCCGCTCGTCGTGGACGCCGGGGCTCTCGCGGCTGCGCTGGACCTCCCGTGAGCACCTGGTGCTCTCGGCGCGGGTGCAGGTGGTCGCCGGGCAGACCGTCGACGACCTCGCCGCGGCGGCGGAGAACCTGGCGGCGGCGTGCGGGGCATGGTCATGCCGGGTGCGCAAGACGTCCCCGAACACCGCGGTCATCACGTGGCTGTTCGGTGACCCGCTGGCGCACGTCGTCTCCCCGATGCCCGTGCCGGACGTCGTCGACGCCGCGGCGGTGCCGGTGGGACTGCGCGAGGACGGCCAGCCCTGGCTATTGCGCCTGGCCGCTACCCACGTCCTCATCGTCGGGGTCACCGGCGCCGGCAAGGGCTCGGTGGTCTGGTCGCTGCTCGGCGGCCTGGCCGGCGGCATCCGTGACGGGCTGGTGCAGGTGTGGGCCGTGGACGGCAAGGCCGGCATGGAGCTCGAACCCGGCCGCGCGCTGTTCACCCGCTTCGCCACCACCGTCGAGGACGGCGTGCAGCTTCTGGAGGACGCCGCCGTGCTCATGACCGAACGCGCCGCCCGGATGGCCGGTACTGCCCGCCAGCACGAGCCCTCTACGGGCGAGCCGCTGCTGGTCGTCCTGGTCGACGAGGTCGCGCTGCTGACCGCGTACACACCGGATCGCAAGCTGCGCGACCGCGCGGAGAAGGCGCTGGCCGCGCTGGCCACCCAGGGGCGGGCACCGGGCGTGGTGCTGGTGGCGGCCTTGCAGGACCCGCGCAAGGAGGTCCTGGGCCTGCGCAACCTCTTCCCGACGAAGGTGGCGATGCGGCTGGACGAGAAGTCGCAGGTCGACATGGTCCTCGGCGAGGGTGCCCGCGACTCCGGGGCGCTGTGCCACCAGATCCCCGACACCACCCCGGGTGTCGCCTACGTCAAGGTCGACGGCATCCGCGAACCGGTGCGGGTACGCGCCTCCTACTACGACGACGAGGCCATCGCGGGGCTGGCGCGGACGTACGCACCGACGATCCGGCCGGTGTTCTCCGTCGTCGACGACCTGGCGGACGAGGAGGGGGTCGCGTGAGCGCCACGACCGCTCCTATATCGGCCGTCGTGGTGGCTGCTGTGGAGGTTGAGGCCGGTCAGCGCTTGTTGTCTCCGACGTTCGAGCGGTGGGCGGAGCAGGCCGCGAACTGCGGGCACTGCGCTCGACCGATCCGCCTGCGTGGGCAGGCCACCACCTTCGACCGGGCCACCGGTGAAGTGCTGTCGACGTACGACTCGGCCACCGAGCCGGACGGGGTGCTGTACGCGCGCTGCGGCAACCGGCGGGCGAGCGTGTGTCCCTCGTGCAGCCACGAGTACAAGGGCGACATGTGGCACCTGCTCGCCGCCGGGGCCGCCGGTGGGATGAAGGGCGTGCCGGAGTCGGTGGCCACTCATCCGCTGGTGTTCGCCACGCTGACCGCTCCGTCCTTCGGGGCCGTGCACGGTCTGCGGCGCCGGTCGGGACGTCCGACGATGTGCCGGCCTCGTGCCACCTCGGCGAGGTGTGAGCACGGCCAGCCGCTGGGGTGCCGCACGGTGCACGCCGAGGGGGACCGCCTGCTGGGGCAGCCGCTGTGCCCGCAGTGCTACGACTACACCGGGCACGTGGTGTGGCAGTGGTGGGCACCAGAGTTGTGGCGCAGGTTCACCATCGCGCTGCGCCGGGTGCTGGCCGCCTCCCTTGGGCTGACGCAGAAGGAGGCGCACACCCTGGTGCGGGTCTCGTTCGCAAAGGTGGCGGAGTTCCAGCGCCGCGGCGTGGTGCACTTCCATGCCCTCATCCGCCTGGATGGGCCACCCACGGAGTCGGAGGAGTTCCCGGCTCCACTCGTCGATGTGACCGTCCAACGGTTGTGCGAGCTGGTGCACGTCGCTGCCTCGCGGGTGTGGTTCGACGCGCCCGCCACAGCACCGGGCGAGCCGCTGCGCCGGCTGCGATTTGGCATGCAGGTCGATGCTCGTGCCGTCACCGCGGACGCCATCCGGGAAACCGGCCGCGCCGATGACCCGGACGCCGGGCTGCACCCGGAGACGGTCGCGGCCTACATCGCCAAGTACGCCACCAAGGCCTGCGACGACTTCGGGCTGCCGCCCCGCCTGCGCGATCCGGAGGCTGCGCGACGCATGGGCATCGCGGAACATGTCTGCCGCCTGCTGGCCGAAGTGCACCACCTGGCGCGCACGGGCGGGGTGAAGTACCTGGCGCTGGCCAAGTGGGTGTCGATGATCGGCTTCCGCGGTCACTTCTCGACCAAGTCCCGCCGCTACTCCACCACCCTGAGCCGGCTGCGCTCCGCCCGGAAGCGGTGGACCGTGGAGCGACTGCGCGACCGCCTCACCGGCCCGGCGCCTGTCGATGAGCGCGGTGCCATCCCACCCGAGCCCGAGGTCAAGGTCGAGGACACCACGCTCGTCGTCAGCTCGTGGTCGCTGGACGGCATCGGTTGGCTGACCGCCGGGGATGCGGCGCTGGCCGCCACCGCTGCTGCCCAAGCGCGCGAGTGGGCCGATGAGCGGGCCAAAAGGCGACGTGAGCTGCTGCGTGGGTGACGTGGTGGTGGGGGAGTGGGGACCACTGCGGGGCGTCCGCCCGATGCAGAGCGCCTTCCTGGTCGGTCGGTGCCCGTCAAGGGACGAGCGAAGCGAGATCACGAAGTGACGCCAGAGGCGCCCTTGACGGGCGCCGGGCGGCCTGGACCCTGCGGCATCGGGAGGCCGCCCCAGGCGAGGCAGAAGACAACGGCGACCACGACCGGCGCGTACGCGACGAGGTCAGGAACGGGGTGTTGGTGATGGAGAAGCTGCTGCTCTCTCCGGAGGAGGCGGCCGAGGTGCTCGGCGTGGGACGTTCGACGGTGTACGACCTGATGAGGATGCGCCTGCTGCCGAGCGTGAAGATCGGCCGCTCGCGCCGCATACCGGTCGAGGCGCTCCGCCAGTACGTGCAGCGGCTGACGACGTCGGACGTGGCGTGAGCAAGCGCGCCAACGGCGAGGGCACCATCTACCAGCGCAAGGACGGGCGCTGGGAGGGATTGTGCTACGTGCTGTTGCCGTCCGGCGGCCGAGCTCGGCGCAGCGTCTACGGGCGGACGCGCGCAGAGGTGCGCGAGAAGCTGACGGCGCTGCAGCGGGAGAGCGACCGTGGTGTGCCGGTCGAGGCGTCGGGAACGCTAACCGTGGGTGCCTACTTGGAGACGTGGCTCCGCGACGTCGCAGCACCGAAGGTGCGGCCAGCCACGTACCGGGGCTACGAGATGTACGTCCGGCGGCACCTCGTTCCGGGCCTCGGGCGCAAGAGGCTGTCGCGGCTGTCGCCAGCGGACGTGCGCGCTTTCCTCGCCGACCGCCGTGCAGCTGGTCTGTCGCCGGCGTCGGTCAAGCAGGTCCACGCGATTTTGCGTACCGCATTGCAGCACGCCGTGCGCGAGGACCTTCTTCCCCGCAACGTCGCCCGCCTCGTCGTGGTGCCGAACGCCCCGCGGCACGAGTGGCAGCCGTTGTCGATCGAGGAAGCACGAGCACTGCTCGACGCTGCACGTGGTGACCGCCTGTACCCGCTATGGGCAGTGGCACTGGCCGTGGGGCTGCGCCGCGGGGAAGCGCTCGGCCTGCGCTGGTGCGACGTCGACCTGGACGCCGGGCTGCTGCACGTGCGTCAGGCGCTACAGCGCACGACGGAGGGACTGGTGCTCGTCCCGCCGAAGTCGGAACGCTCCCGTCGCACCGTGCCCCTTCCTGCTGTCGCGCGCGGCGCCTTGCGTGAGCATCGACAGGCGATGGTGGCGGAAGCGCTGCGGTCGGGCCGGCCGATGACGGCTGACACGCTCGTGTTCACCACGCCGATCGGAACACCGATGGATCCTCGCAACGTGAGTCGCATGTTCGTCGAGCTGCTGCAGGCGGCAGGACTACGGCGGGTCCGGCTCCACGACCTGCGGCACACCTGTGCCACGCTGCTCCTGGCTCAGGGCGTACCGGCTCGTGTCGTCATGGAAGTGCTCGGGCACAGCGGCATCACTCTGACAATGAACACCTACAGCCACGTCTTGCCGACGATGTTGCAGGAAGCCGCGCAAAGCATGGACGATGCATTGGGTCGGTGAATGTGCCCATCACGCCGTGCGTCCTTCTCGGCGGCTACTCCATTGCCTCAACGGAGCCGATGTTGCCTCCTATCATGTAGTTGATGCTTCGCTACTCGCCAGGAACTCGGTAGCCATGGCATACAAGCTCTTGCCTTGGTACGTCCATGCGTCGGGTCCTGAAATGGTCGGCGCAGAACCGTCCGTGGCACACACGATGATGTGCTGTACGAGTTTGGTGGGGGACCAACCGTCCACATCAGGTTCTCCCAGCCAGTGGACCGGCTTCTGCCGGTCACTCCGCCAGGTAGCGACCGATCGAGCAGGATCCTCCAAGAGCCACTGATTGACCGCAGTGACCACCTCGGGCTTCTGCAGTGTCTCGAGGCGCAGAGTAAGTTGGCTGCCGTTCGGAATCAGTGAGTTGTCGACAATGACAGCCGCTGAACGCTGCTGGCGGGTGCGTTGTGCAATCTTGGCGCTCACGCTGCCGGCGTTCGTCGTGACTGTGGGACCTAGGACGCGATCTGCCATGTCATCGATCGGGAAGATCTGTTGGAAGGTGGCGCACAGGCCCGATCCGTCGTTGGGATCGACGAACAGGCTGAGCTCGACGCAGTAGATTTCCAGCTCTTGTGGGGCCAGCTCAGTCAGCCAGCTGACGGTGGACATCACCTGAGATGGGAAGCGCTCGGCGATCAGCACGATGCGTGGTCGGGTGAGGAGCTCCTCGCCCCAGTCTCCCTCGACGTGATCCGTCAAGCGTGCAAGAGCGGCCTCAGGTGTCACCGGCTCCTCGGCTGTCCGGTTGAGGTACTCCGCGTGCACCGCGCCGAGCGCCTCCTTGGTGAAGCGGGCCACGAGGGCTGCGTAGGTCAACGCCTGGAGGTGGACGCGCTTGTCACCGTCGCGCTTGAGCTCCACGACCACGAGCTGTCCGGTCGAGTCCAGGCCGAGGACGTCCAGACGCTCTGTGGCCACCTGCCCGCCGGCAGTCGCCCAACGGTCGAACTGCTGTGTGATCACGCGGACGTTGCCGCCGAGGACCTCCGGGTGCTCCACCACCCAAGGCTCGAGGTGGTCCACCTCCAAGAGCCCCTGCTTGTCCAGGCGCGTCCGCTCGAAGGGGGTGGCCTTCGCACCATCCACCCTGAAGACGTGTGCAGCTGGACTCACAGTGATCGCCCCTCGTCGTCGGCTTCCAGCGCACCCTAGGGGCTGCTGCGGGCGAGGTGCATGTGCGTCCAGACGGCACCGGTCCCCCGAGGCGCTGGCGTGCTCACCGCAGAGGTTGCCGTCACCCGTTGCCGTCACGGCATCCGAGTGGAGCCTCGCGGAAAGCATCAGTGCAGGTCGAGCGGGTGGGCCCCCAGGGGCTCGAACCCTGAACCCGCGGATTAAAAGTCCGCTGCTCTGCCAGTTGAGCTAGAGGCCCTCGCGGTTGCCCGCACCCGGCAGCCTAGCCGCCGCGCGCGATCGGTGGCGCCCGGTCACCACCCCCCGGTAAGCGCTTGCCGCCCATCGGTGCCCCACGGAGGATGGCGGCGTGACCGCGCTCACCCTGCACCCGGACCGCTTGCTGCCCGCCGACCCCACCACGCGCGGCATCGCCCGCGAGCTGTACCAGCAGGTCCGGGACCTGCCGATCACCTCCCCGCACGGTCACGTGCCGGCGCGGTGGCTGGCGGAGGACGCCGCGTTCGAGGACCCCACCTCGCTGCTGCTGACGCCCGACCACTACGTCACCCGCCTCCTGCGCGCGCAAGGCGTGAGCCTCGCCGACCTGGGGGTGGGGGAGGCGGACCCGAGCCCGCAGCAGCGGCGCCAGGCGTTCCGGCTGCTGTGCGAGGACTGGCCGGTCTTCCGCGGCACGGCGGTCAAGACGTGGCTGGAGGCGCAGCTCGTCGACATCTTCGGCGTCGACGTCGTCCCCTCCGCGGACACGGCGGACGACGTGTACGACGCGATCGCCGAGAAGCTGCCCACCCCCGAGTTCCGGCCGCGGGCCCTGTTCGAGCGCTTCGGCATCGACGTGCTCGCCACCACCGACGACCCGTGCGACGACCTGCGCCACCACCGCGCCCTCCTCGACGAACCGGGCTGGCGCGGGCGCGTCGTCCCCACCTTCCGGCCCGACGCGTACCTCGAAGCGGGCAGGCCCGGCTGGGCCGAGCGCGTCGACGCCCTCGGCGCCAGCGCCGGCGTGGACACCGGCACCCTCGCCGGGTGGGTCAGCGCGATGGTCGAGCGCCGCGCGCACTTCCGCGCCCACGGGGCTGTCTCCAGCGACCACGCCCACGCCGACGCCCGCGCCGAACCGCTCGGACCCCACGAGGCCGAACGCCTCTACGCCGCCGCCCGCGCGGGCCGGGTCACCCCGGCGGAGGGGGACGCGCTGCGTCGGCACCTGCTGTTCGAGCAGGCCCGCATGGCCGCCGACGACGGCATGGTCATGACGCTGCACCCGGGGGTGTGTCGCGACCACCACACCGCCACCGCGCAGCGGTACGGCAGCGACGTCGGTGCCGACATCCCCACGGGCGTGGAGTTCACCCGCGCCCTGCGCCCCGTCCTCGACGCCTTCGGCACCGCACCGGGTTTCCAGCTCGTCCTGTTCACGATCGACGAGACGGCGTACTCGCGGGAACTGGCGCCGCTGGCCGGGTTCTACCCGTCCGTGTACGTCGGCGCGCCCTGGTGGTTCATCGACGCCCCCGACGCGATCGGCCGCTACCGCCGGTCCGTCACCGAGACCGCCGGGTTCTCCCGCACCTCCGGGTTCATCGACGACACGCGCGCCTTCCTGTCCATCCCCGCCCGGCACGACACCAACCGCCGGGTCGAGTGCGGCTACCTCGCCGAGCTCGTCGCCCAGCACCGCCTCACCCCGGACGAAGCCGCGGAGACGGCCGTGGACCTCGTCGTCGCCCGCCCCCGGGAGGCGTTCAAGCTCTGACCGGCACCCCGCCGAGGCGCCACCGGTGACGACGACGGCCCCGCCCCCCGGTGCGGGGGCGGGGCCGTCGACGTGCTGCCGGGCGGGAGGGCTCAGAAGGCCGCCGGGTCGGTGCCCGCGCGCACCGCGGTGCCGGTGCGCTGGGTCTGCGCCCCGCGGGCCGCCTGCGCCTGCTGCTGGGCCTTCTGCTGCTGCATCGCCTGGGCGTACTGCTGCTTCACGGTGTCCATGTCGAGCGCGCGGACCTGCTCGATCAGCTGCTCCAGCGCGGTCTCCGGCAGGGCGCCGGGCTGACCGAACACGGGGATGCCGTCGCGGTACGCCACCAGCGTCGGGATCGACGTGATCCCGTACCGGGCGGCGAGCTGCTGCTGGTCCTCGGTGTCCACCTTCGTGAACGTGATGTCGGTGTGCTTCTCCGACGCGCGCTCGAAGACCGGGCCGAACTGGCGGCACGGCCCGCACCACTCCGCCCAGAAGTCGATCAGGACGATGCCGTCCTTGACGGTCTCGTCGTGCGTCTCCAAGGTCAGGGCCTGAGTGCTCATGCCTCACCCAACCACGCGAGCCTTCTCAGGCTTCCCGGCGCCCGACCCGGTCAGCGGGGGCGGCGGCCGGTCAGCGCCAGCAGCTCCTCCTGCGCGGTGGCACCCTCCGGCGCCGGCAGCGCGGGACCGAACACGCCGTAGGAGCGCCACTCCTCGGCGTGCACGCGCAGGTACGCCAGCAGCGGTTCCACCAGCTCCGGCTCCAGCCGGTCGTCCGCACCGATCAGCCGGGCGATCTCCACGGCCCGCAGCGCCCGGAACGCGATCACCTGCCACAGGTAGTCGCGGGCGCTGTAGTCGCCGAAGGAGCAGTGCACGGTGCGGTCCAGGTCGTCCAGGCCCTGCGCGGCGGCGATCGCGTCCTCCGCGATCCGCTCGAAGGCCGCCACCGGGTCCGCTCCCAGCAGGTCACCGCTGTGCGCGTCCTCGCCGACCTCCGCCATCGTGCGCCCGGCGAGCATCGCCGGCACCCACGCGTCGTCGTAGGCGTGGTAGTTCAGCAGTTCGCGCAGCGTCGGGTCGCTGTCGGGGTCGCTGGTCGACACCACGCCCCGGGTGCGCAGGTCCCACTGGTCCTCGCGGACCTGGCGGACGACGGCCAGCAGCGCCTCGTCCGCCAGGACGAAGACGGTGCGCTCGTCGGTGGTGGGGGGAGGGGTGGTGGTGGGGGAGGTGGTGGTCTCGGTCACGGTGTCCTCCGGTCGTGGTCGTGGTCGTGGTCGTGGTCGTGTCGTGGAGCGGGTGCCGCCGTCGGGCGGTGCGTGCACGACGCTAGGAGGCCAACCCGTCAGGACGTGTCGGGATGGGGGAGCGGTCCGGCCCGGTCCCGGCTGTGCGGATCCTGAGTTGCCGCCGCACCCGTGCGGTGCTCAACTGTTCCCGGAGCACGAGCCCCGGCCCCGGTGGAGAAGAGACGCCGAACCGGCTGCCGGGCGCGTCGCGACGGGTGCACCAGCGAGCGCCGCCGACAGGCGCGCCCGCCCGTCCCCTCCCGCGCCGCCGCAGCGACGTGCCCCCCTCGACGAACCACCCCGCCACCTCGGCGCGGGTGAAGAACCACGACCCACGGGAGTCCCCATGGCCATGAACGGCGCGCACGAGCACGACCTGACCCGCGACACCCGGCGTTCCAGCGGCAAGGGGCTGGGGGTCGCCGCCCTCGGCGTCGTCGTCCTGAACGTCGCCCCCTTCTTCGACTGGGTGCAGTTCCAGGGCACCGAGCAGGGCCGCGTCGGCTACGAGACCGACTCGCTGGTGCCCTTCACCGCCTACCTCGGCCTCGGTTTCCTCCTCGCGATGGCCTACGCCCGCAAGCGCGCCCGCCGCGGCCAGCACCGCGGGCTGACGCTGGCCTCGATGGCCGTGGCGCTGGCCACCACCGTGCAGTGGACCGCCTTCGCCGTGCAGCCCATGGGCGGCCTGGAGCGCGGCGACGCCCTGACCCCCGAGATCGGCGTGTACATCGCGATCCTCGGTGCGGCGATCTGGGCCATCGGCTCCGGCCTGCTCGCCAAGGAGGTCGAGGGTGACGACGACACCGTCGACGTCCGCGCCGGTGCGGAGCAGTCCGTCCGCCGCTGATCCGCGCCGGGGG